>NZ_CALHQO010000191.1:0-2749 GCF_938036635.1 uncultured Leptotrichia sp. | reverse complement strand
TACATTCGTTACAGTAACCAATTTTGTATTTTTCAATTTATACGTTTCAGGATTAAATTCATAAATAAATTTATATAAATTTTTACTGTCTGTCAATAGTGCAAATGTTACAGGCTTCCAAGAATTAACAGCTAAATCAACAATCTTAAAGCCTTTTGGACTGATTCCATCTATCTTTTTCCCATAAAAATACACACTGTTTTTATCATACGAAAAGCCATGTTCTCCGATAGTAAAACTGTCTTTATCTACATCTTTCATTTTCACAACATCAGAATACGTAAAATAAATATTATTTTTATCTCGTGAATACGCACCAATTTCCATTATTTCAAAAGAGTTTATGTCCGCATCTTTTATTACTTTACTACGAATTTTTTGTCCATTTCCTATAATTACATATATATTTTTGTTGTTTTTTCCATAAATTATATTTGGATTACTGTAATAATCATTTTTTATTATTTTAAAATTTTCTGGATTTTCTATATCAAGCCTATTTCCATTAGCATAAATTCTGTTTCCATTTTTTATAATATCAAGCACTCCAGCACTCATGTTTTCTAAATTCTCTCTAATTTCATCAATTTTTTTCCCAGAATAATACAAGTACTTTTTATCCTTTGAATAAGACGGCTCTTCTTTTATAATTTCAAAAGTTTTCGGATCTGCTCCTTCTATAATGTATGTTTCCAAATAAACATTATTCTTATCTTTTGAATAGTGCTTAAAAAATTCTTCTAAAATTACTTGAAAAGTTTTTACATCGGCTTTTTTTATTTTTTCTCCCATTAAATATACATTGTTTTTATCTTTTCCGTAGTATTGTCCTAATGCTTCAAAAGACTTAACATCTGCGTTTTTAAGTGTATTACTAAAAGAAAAATTCGAAAAAACAGTTTTATCGTCTTTTATATATACAATATTCAAAACTTTTATTGTTTTTGGATTTGCCCCTTTAATTTTTTTATGTCCTGCATATACGCTATTTTTATCTTTAGCGTAGTAATTTGGCATTATTATCTGAAAAGTATCCATATCCACATCAGACAAAGTTACTCCATCATAATAAATATTATGTTTATCTTTTGAATATTCATCATCCAGTACTTCAAAAGTATCTACATCCTCAATTTCATTAAGTTCATCTAATCCTTTTAAATCATATATTTTCCCATTATTTCTAAAATATACTATTTTATCCTTATTTTTATAAAATTTAAAATCTTTTGGATTTATTTTTACTTTCTGGTTATACCAATAAAAGTTATCTTTATCTCTTCCAATATTTTCCCCAACTGCCTGAAATGTTTTAAAATCTACATTTTCTAGTTTTTCGTCTCCATAAAAAACATTTTTATTATCTTTCCCATAAATCTTATTCAATTCTACAAATGTTTTAAAATCGGCATCATTTACCTTTTTCTCATCTGCCTGCCATATCTCATCCTTATAGTAAACAGCATTATCTTTTTTTATATATTCAGCCATTCCTAGATTTGCAACAAGAAAGACAAGAATTACAATTTTAGAAAGTCTGCTTTTCATGTACTTCCTCCATAATTTTAGAAAATTTTACTGTTTCTATTTCAATGTAACTGGCAATTTTTCTCCACCTAAAATATGGTAATGAATATGATAAACTTCCTGTCCACCATTGTCCCCAATGTTAGTTATAACTCTATACCCATCTTTATCCAATTCCAGAATTCTAGCCACTTTTGCCACAGTCAACTGCAATTTACCAAGCAGTAAAGCATCTTCTTCAGTTGCCGCATCCAAATTTTTAATTTCCTTTTTTGGAATTACAAGCACATGAACTTTTGCCGCTGGATTTATATCATGAAAAGCCAAGAACTCCTCATCTTCATATACAATATTTGCTGGTATTTCCTTATCTATTATCTTTTTAAAAATTGTTGACATAAAAATCACTTCCTTATTTTATTTTTTTAAATTTTGAAAAGGGGTCAAGACCCCTTGCTTCAGAATATTTGTTTTATTAAATTCTAAATACATATAGTTATCAAACAAACCTACACTAAACACACTCTACTTCAACACTTTTCAAAAGTCCTGAATTGACTACATTTCTATGTTAAGTACGTGTATTCTAAAACTTCATTCTTCTTTTCCCCCTTTACTTTTATAAGCAAACAAATTCTATTATCCAAAATTTTCATTTCTCCATAATATAAATCAGGACTGCACAAATATTCTTTCTTCATCATAAATTCCCCATCACAAAATAGAAACTCAAATATCTTCTCATAATTACCATTTCTAAACCTATAAAATCCAATATAATTTTCCTTAAACTCCCATAATTTTCTATCACTATACCGAATATCATTATCCAGAATAATTTCTTCAATAAAATACAACCTATCTCCTTCTTCTCTAATCACAACATTCCCTTTGCCAACATAATTCCAACCTGTCGAAGACCCTTCCAAACTCTTTGCCTTAAAAGATATCCTACTAACATTTCTCATAATTTCATAAATATCCATAATCCTATCCATACTATTTCTCCCGTAATTTCAAACATCTTCCAATATATTTATTACAGTATATCAAAAATAAAGTACAAAATAAAGAAAACAAATACTATTTATCCATTTTTATAAGAAAAGTTATCACCTTATAAACAAAAAAAGACAAAAGCAAGAAAAAGTTGAAAAAGTTTTAATTGTTAATTATCAATTGTCAATTGTTAATGGTTAAAATTTCGTCGTAATTGATGTAA
>NZ_CALHQO010000190.1:0-2865 GCF_938036635.1 uncultured Leptotrichia sp. | reverse complement strand
ATTTAAATAATAAAAATAATAATTTGATAGATTTAGTAGATGAAGTAGCAAAAAATCAATACAATGGACTTTTGAATGCTGGGCATACAAGAGATAACCTTGAAATGAGAAATATTATAATAAATGGATATAAAGGTAAACAGGTAAAAGTTAAAAGAATTTCTGGAAAGAGATGGATAAGTAACTATATTGGATATAATGGAAAGATTTATTTAATAAGTGTTGAAGGTTCACCTCAAAATGTAAATGAAATGCAAAAAAATGTTGAAAGAAGCTGGAATCCCTTGAAATAATAGAGAATATAAAAAACAGTCAAGCAAAGAATTCTGAATAAAACCTTGTTTGACTGTATTTTTTTGTTTATTTAATTATTTTATTTTGCAATGTGTAAATGTCCAGCGTGATGAGATTTTCCATGCAAATGATGTTTATAGTTAAATAATAATGCTGTACAGATGATTGTAACTATGCTTGCAATTAAAATACCATAAAATTCAATAGTGTGAACAGGCACATTCTTGAAAAATCTTACAAATCCTTCTGGAGCGATTATTATGTAAGTTGTAACAACCATTGTCATAAACATTGAAGGAATTAATGCGAATAAGAAAGGTTTTTCTTTCTTAACAAGCCATACTGTCGCAGTCCATAATGAAACTGCCGCCAAAGTTTGATTTGCCCATGCGAAGTATCTCCAGATAATGTTAAAATCAATAGTTGTTAAATAAATACCAACAACAAATAAAGGTATTGCGATTAAAAATCTATTTTTTATTGGGGACTGTTTGATTTTGAAAATATCAGCAATGATTAATCTTGAACCTCTGAAGGCAGTATCTCCTGACGTAATTGGGCAGGCAACAACACCAAGCACAGCCAAAAATGCTCCAAATACACCAAGTAATTGAACAGATGCCTTATTTACAACAACTGCAGGAGTTCCGGCAGCGGCAAGTTCTTTAATTCCGCCAAATACTGTCATTGCAGCGGCAGCCCAAACTAATGCAACAACACCTTCTGCAATCATTGCACCATAAAATACTTTTCTTCCTTCAGTCTCATTTTTTATACAACGTGCAACCATTGGAGACTGAGTAGCATGGAAACCACTTACAGCACCGCAGGCAATTGAGATAAATAAGTAAGGGAACATTGATACTCCTTTAGGATGTGGATTTCCTTTAAAAATTTCAGTAATTTCAGGAATTGCAAAAGCACCTGTAAATTGTCCATAAATTAACATTCCTCCAATACCAATCGCCATAAACAGCAATGCAAAACCAAATATTGGATAAATTTTGGCAATAATTTTATCAAGTGGAAGGATTGTAGCCAAGATATAATAAGCAATGATAACGATTGTAAAAGTCATGGCACTCACACCTGGAATCAGATTGTGAAGGATATCAGCAGGTGATTTTATAAACACTACTCCAACTAAAAGAAGTAAAACAATTGAGAAAACTCTCATAATCTGCTGCATCACAACACCTAAATTTTGTCCCACAAGTTCACCAATACTGCTTCCCTTATCCCTAAGTGAAAGCATACCAATCAAGAAATCATGAACAGCTCCTCCAAAAATACATCCAAATACAATCCATAAAAATGCGGCTGGACCCCATAAAGCACCTGCAATAGCTCCAAAGATTGGACCTGTTCCAGCAATATTCAGAAACTGAATCAAAAACGCTTTTGGAGTGCTAACTTCTACATAGTCTACACCATCGTAATATTCGATTGAAGGTGGCATTCTGTCAGGTTCTATTCCGAAAACTTTTTCTACAAATTTACTGTAAAATGCATAACCTAAAATAAGTGCGACAATCGCCAAAATAAAAGAAATCATAATAAAAACCTCCTACAATTTTAAATATTCATTTATTTATTATATAAAAATTTTTAAAATCATTCTACTAATATGATAGCCTGATTTTGCAAAAAAACAAGTGTATTTTTTAAAAAATTAACATAAATTTAAAAAAAGTTATTGTCAATTTTATTGTTATGTGGTAGACTAAAATGATGGGGAACTTTAAAAGTAAAATTAAAAAGGAGAGTTAGAGGTTAGACATAAATATACTGATATTTTAGATTTCAAATTTTAGGAGGAAAAAATAATGAAAAAAGGAATAAAAAAAATATTGTGTTTGGCAATAACAGGATTGATGATGGCATTTCCATTGAATGCGGCTGAAAAAAGCAATGAGTTAATCTGTATCGATCCAGGGCATCAGCTTAAGGGAAATTCAGGACTTGAAGAAATTGGGCCTGGTTCAACTAAGAAAAAGCCCAAAGTATCATCTGGAACAAGAGGAGTGGCAACCAAAAAATATGAATACGAGCTTACACTTGAAGTTGGGCTAAAATTAAGAGATGCGTTGCAAAATAAAGGGTATAAAGTGTTCATGGTACGAGAGACTCATGATGTCAACATTAGTAATAAAGAACGTGCAATCAAAACAAATAACGCAGGATGTTCATTATACATAAGACTTCATGCTGACGGAATTAATAATTCCTCAACACAAGGAGCTTCGGTACTAACATCTTCATCAAAAAATCCGTACACAAAAAGTGTTCAAAAATCAAGCGACAAATTCTCACGTGACATATTATCAGAATATGTAAAGGCAACAGGGGCTAAAAATCGTGGAGTTTCATACAGAGATGACTTGACAGGAACAAACTGGTCAAAAGTTACAAACACCTTGATTGAATTTGGATTTATGTCAAATCCAGAAGAAGATAGAAAAATGTCAACACCAGAATATCAGGAAAAGATGGTAACAGGAATGGTAAACGGTATTGAAAAATATTTAAGAGAAAAATAATTTAAAATTTTAAATAAAGTGCTTTGAAGAA
>NZ_CALHQO010000189.1:0-8090 GCF_938036635.1 uncultured Leptotrichia sp. | reverse complement strand
ACCTATGGCTAGTCTACGACATTTTTCTGCACTGACAAAAAACTCGCTATGCTCAAACAGTTTTGCCAGCACAGAAAAATGCTCCGACGGATTAGGTTATGCTAGACTCTGTTTAAAAAATGAAAATTATATCTTAAATTTCTTGAAAATATTAGGTTTATATCTTTTATTGGAAAAGTTTATAATAAATTCATTATTTAAATTGGGAATGGTATCAAATTTTAAGTTTAGAAATATTATAAAAAGTAAAGGAATATGCTTATGGATAAAAAAAATGAATTAATGGAATTTGACGAAAAATATAATAAGATTGTTGTTGGGGTTGATGAGGCTGGTAGAGGGCCTTTGGCAGGGCCGGTTGTGGCTGGAGCTGTAATTGTGATTCAGGATTTTCCAGAATTGCAGGAGATTAACGATTCGAAGAAGTTGACTGAGAAAAAAAGAGAAAGATTGTTTGAAGCAATAGAAAAAAATTGCATTGTGGGAATTGGGATTGCTTCAGAAAAGGAAATTGATGAGATGAATATTTTGAACGCAACATTTCTAGCAATGCGTCGAGCGATTAATCAAGTAGCTGAAAAATCAGCATTTGATATAGTTCTGGTTGATGGTAACCACTTGATTCAAGAGTATGAAGGAGACCAGGAATGCATTGTAAAAGGAGACAGCAAGTCGTTAGCTATTGCGACAGCTTCGATTGTGGCAAAGGTTAAAAGGGATAGAATGCTTTTTGAGATTGCAAAGGAATTTCCTCAGTATGAATTTGAGAAACATAAAGGATATGGGACTAAGAAACATAGGGAGATTTTGCTTGAAAAAGGGGCTTGTAAGTATCATAGGAAGACCTTTTTGAAGAAGATATTGGATGGAAGTGAGAAGAAAAAGTAGATTTTTATTTATTCAGTAAAATAAAAATGAACACGAAACGTGTAAGAAAATTGATAAGGAAATAGAAAATTTTAAAGTAAATGAAAATTTTGAAAAAATTAAATAATAAAAAAAGAAGAGAAAATTTTCCAGTCTTGAAAAATAAATGAAAAATTGGTATCATATAATATAAAATTAAAAGAATAAATATAGATATTTATGATACAATGTAAAAAAGGGGATGGGACGAGAAATAGTATGAATAAAAGGGAAATTGGGTTTAAGTATGAGAATGTGGCGAAGGAATATTTGATTTTGCAAGGGCTTACGTTTGTTGAAAGTAATTTTTATACCAGGTTTGGGGAGATTGACTTGATTTTTTTTGAAAAGGAGAGTCAGACGCTGGTATTTGTGGAGGTCAAATATCGGAAGAATGATTTTTTTGGATCGGCGATTGAGATGGTTACGGAGGAGAAGCAGAATAAGATTCTTGCGAGTTCACAAATTTATCTTTTAAAAAAGGAATGGGATAAAAATGTAAGGTATGATATTGTTGGAGTAAGTCGTGGCTCTAGCAGTATTGAGTGGTTAAAAAATGCGTTTTGAGGTGATTGTATGAGAAATGATGAGAAATGTTGCAAGTGTGGAGAAGAAATATTTGAAGTGAAAAAGGTGGCAATTCCTACAAAAAAAGTTGCTGGAACGCAGATTGCCATCGATACATTTTATTTAAAAATATGTAAAAATTGTGGATATACAGAAATGTACTCAACTAAAATAGTTCAAAAGGTTGAGGATCCAGTTGAGGGATATTAAATTTTTTAAGGAAATAATATTTAATTTTAAAGGAATTTTATTTAGAAACCAGGATATAATTTCAGGGGTGGAATTAGTTGAGTACGGTATTGTATCGAAAGATACGAAAAATATTCTGAAAAGTCTGAAAAAATTACGGAAATTAAATAATATTTATTATGTATGGGACTACAATAAGGAGTTTAAGAGGTTAATTTATTCTTATAAATATAATCATAGAAAAATTATGGCAAAATTGATTGCTGAATTAATAAAGAAAGAATTTTATTATGTCTTAAAACGTGAAAAGATAGATGTTGTCGTGAGTGTGCCTGTCAGTAGGAAAAGAAAGAACGAAAGAGGGTATAATCAGGTTGATGAGATTTTGAATTGTCTAAAAGTGAATTATGTTCGGCTTGAGCGGGTAAAAAATACTAAAAAGATGGCTGGAATTTTGGACGAAGAGGAAAGAAACAGGAATATTGAGGGAGCGTTTAGGATTTCTAAAAATATTGACTTGAGCAATAAAAAAATTTTGATACTTGATGACATTGTAACAACAGGAGCGACACTTCGAGAAATAAAAAGTAGCATTTTAAGGCAATTTGATAATAAAGATAAAAAAAATGGAAATAATATAAAAATTACTGTTTTTTGTCTGGCTGCGGCTAGGGAGATTAAGGTAAATAGAGGAGAAATATGAGTTTTAAATTAAAAATGAAAGTTTTATTGTTTTTGGTAAGTTCAGTTGTTTCGTTTTCTGCACAAAATGAAAATTTTCAAATGAATATTAAAAATAATGATGTAAATAATCGTGAAGATTATTTGATTAGTGCAGTAAAAAGAAAAAATAAGAATAAACAGGAAAATATTGAAAATTCAGAGAATAATGAAATAGGGCAAAATGAGGAAAATTCAACAGAAACATTGAAATATAGCCAAAGAAATGATGGAGTTATCGACTTGAATTCGTTAGTTCATAAGGAAGATTCTGAATTTAGGGTGCTTAATGGAAATAATGTAAAGATTATGTTAAGAACGAAAAATAACGATGTTTATTCTGCGGAAGTTGTCTACAGTGGCGGGAAAAAAATGATGCGTGGAATTGGAAATTATGGTGGTAACGAGATTTTTATGGCTGAAATTCCAAGCAATGTGTCAAGTTATTATTTTGTATTGACTGATGACAAGACTAAATATTATATGGGAAGAAATATTACGAAAAATCCTGCAAATGTAGAAAAATTTGAATATTCACGTTCTACAAAGCTTACAACAATTCCAGAATGGGCTAGAGGTTCAGTTGGATATCAGATTTATATTGATTCGTTTAGAAATGGCGATGTGGATAATGATGCGATTTTTAACGAATTTGGGACAGATGACTTTTCAGAGCCTACTGGAGAAATTCGTTCAGGAACATCTAAGAAAGACTTAGTGCTGGCATATTGGGGCGGAAATGAAAAACCGCAGTTTTCGTTGAATGAATGGAACAGTAACTATGAGGAAAAAAATGAATGGGAAGAAAATACATTAAATGATGTGCAGAACTACACACGTTATTATGGTGGAGATTTACAGGGAATAATTGACAAACTTGACTACATTAAAAATCTTGGTGTGGAATACATAATTTTATCATCGCCATTTTATTCGCTTTCAAACCATAAATATGACACGATTTACTTTAATCACGTGGATCCGTATTTTGGCTACATAGAGCAGACTGGAACATCAAAAGGGCTTGATATAAAGGCAAAAGTCCATAATAACAATGGGGATAAGGAATTAAACTTGCTTATTTTCAATCCCGAAACGGATAAGAATTTACTTGATGAGGATTTACTAAATGTAAAAAGCTGGATTTGGACAGATTCTGATTTACAGTTGGCAAGCCTTGTAAAACAGGCTCACCAGAAAGGGTTGAAAGTAGTTCTGGAAGTGGCTCCTGATACAACGTCAAGCAGATTTTTTGCTAGAAATAATAAAGAATTTTCTAACTGGTATTTAAAAGATACTGTACTTGACTTAAAAAATCCGCAAGTTAGAAATTATATTGAGAATGCAATGAAAAAATGGATTTTAGGGCCTGATGAGACTTTTAAAAAAGATGTGTATGATGATGGAATCGACGGAATAAGATATGTTTATTACGACAACGAGAATAAAGAATATCTTGCACAAATTACAGAAAATTTGAAAAAATATAAACCTGACTTGCTAATTACAGGAGAGGTTTCAAACAGTATTACAAAAGATGTTGAAGATGGAATTTATGACAGTGGGGCAGATTATAATATTGTAAATAATATTATAAAGTATACTGTGAATACTAATCCAAATTACCGAATCAACGGCGTAGAATTTGCAACAAAATTAAATGAAATTTATAACAGATATTCAAGCAATCGTTTTAATATGACACAAGTTTTTATTGGGTCACTTGATACAGATAGAATCTTTAGTGGAATGATAAATCCGAATAGAGTTTATGATAGAAATAATCAGTCGGATCAGGGATACTTAAATATTCGTCCTGATTTATACGATGGCACAGCTGTAAGCAAGCTGAAAAGAGTCGTTGCAATGCAAATGATGCTGCCTGCGACACCAGTTATATATTATGGTGATGAAAAGGGAATGTGGGGAGCAGATTCGCCCCGAAATAGAAAGCCTATGTTGTGGGAAGATTATGAACCATATGATCCTGAAACAGATAGTATAAGTAAATATAAAGATAGACTTAGAAGTTTTCCTAGTGTTGTGGAAGTAAACGAAGTTCAAAAATGGATTTCGTATCCTGTAAATAGCAATGCAGATATAGAAAACCACTATAAAACATTATTAAAAGTTAGAAAAGAACATAAAAATCTATTTAAAAATGGTAAATTAAGAATTCTTGAAGTCTACAGCGATCCAAAAACGCAAGGTCGTATTGATTCAGAAATATCTGCTTATTTAGCAGATCAGAATAGACGGGCAAAATTGTACCAAGGACGTGATTTTACGCCAGCAAGACCAAATACAGACTTTATTTCCTATGAAATTTCAGACGGGAATGAATCAATAATAGTTGTAGTAAATAATGGACCGGATGAATATCCATTATCATTACAAGTACCAAAATTATTTGGATTTTATCGAAATCAGCTGAACTTAAAAGAAAATTACGCAATTTCTGATAAAAAAATTCAAATTAACGTAAAACCTTATGAAGTCAAAGTTTTATACAGTAATGCAAAGAATATATTTGACTCATTTAGACAAAATAAAAATTAAAAATGAATGGGGGCAAGTCCCCCTTTTAAAACGTAAATTATAAAATGATAGAAAAAGGAAGATAAAATGATACAAAATTCTAAAATCGGAACACTAGAAGTTGTTACTGGAAGCATGTTTTCAGGAAAAAGCGAGGAACTTATAAGAAGGCTTAGAAGGGCTGAGTATGCGAAGCAGAAAATTGTAGCATTTAAACATGCTATCGATAACAGATATGGGGAAGAGGGAGTATTTTCGCATGGCAATGACAGTTTTAGAGCTTATCCTGTGAGTGATGTTTCTCAAATGGAAGAAATTATGGAAAAAAATGTTGATGCGGAAGTAATTGGAATTGATGAGGTTCAGTTTTTTGGGGAAAAAATAGTTGAGTTTTGTAAGAAGTATGTGGAATATGGGAAAAGAGTGATTGTCGCAGGGCTTGATATGAGCTTTAGGGCAGAGCCTTACGAGCCAGTGCCAGAACTGATGAGTATCGCCGATCAGGTGGATAAGCTTCACGCAATTTGCATGGTTTGTGGAAAACCTGCTTATGCGAGCCAGCGTCTTATCAATGGGGAGCCTGCTTATTATGACGACCCGCTCGTTATGGTTGGTGCAAATGAAAATTATGAGGCAAGATGTCGAAGACATCACATTGTAAGGCATAGAACTGATAAAAAAGGAAAAATATATTTTGTAGTCGGAACGGAAATTAACGTTGGCAAGAAATTTGTTGAAAAAATGTATGAAGAACAGTTATTTGAAAATAAAAAAGTGGAAACAATAGTTATAAAAGGGCAAATGGAGGAAAATGAAAAAAGCAATTTAATAAATTTACGTGAAAAAATAAATTTGGCATTAGCTGAAAATGATTATATCTTTGTTAGAATTACTGGCGGACTTTTGTTAAAGCTGGAAGGAAGCTACAGTATTCTCGATTTTATGTGTGAATTTAGAAAAAATTCAGAAGTTATAATCGTTTCAAAAAATAAAAAAGGCGTACTTAACCAGATTTTATTGACAGTGGATTTACTAAAAAAATCGGATTTGAACTTGAAGGAGATTGTCTATAAAAATGGGAGTAGTCACGTTGGGGAAGAGAAAGAAGAAAATGGTGTTATTGAGAAAATATCGAAGATAACGGAAGTAAAATATCGGGAGTTGTAAGATTTGAATAATACTTAAAATTTGAAGGAAGGAATTTAAGAATGAAAAAATTATTGATTGTTGTTTTGCTTAGCTTTTGTGTAATTGCTTGCGGAAAGAAAAATCAGGAAATTAAAAATGGCAATAAAAAAAATTCTGTTCAAAATGCTGAATTAAGAGCTAAAACAATGGAAGATGAAATTAAGGAAATGGTAAATATTTGGAATGAAGCTTCTAGCAATGCAGATTTTGATACATTAGAGAAGATACTGGCAGATAAAATTGAATATTATCAGACAACAGTATCGAGAGATTATTATATTAAAGACCAAAAGAAATTTTTTGAAAAAAATCCAGTTTATGGGCAAGTATTAAAAGGTGATATTAAAGTGGAAAAAATATCAAATAGACAAGTGAAAGCAGAATTTGTGAAGGAAGTTACAACAAAAAAAGGAATAAAAGATTACCCATCATATTTAGTATTTGAAAAAATTAACGGTGAATGGAAAATTATTTTAGAAAGTGATTTAGTTTCTGATGCAAATATAAGAAAACAAAAAATTGCTAAGACTAAAACAATAAGCAGTTCAGAAGAAGCATATCAGTTGGTGCGAAAATCTATCATTAAACATGATTTAGCTGATGTTAATTGTATAATGACTTTAGATACTGGACAAGATGAAAATTATTATTATTTCGATATTCGTAGTGATAATGCAAAATGTGGGGGAGATTCAGGTGTAGCGCCACGATTATTTAGTTATCAAGTAAATAAGAAAACAGGAAAATTAAAAACAGATTCAATGCAGTGGGCTGAAAAAATTGGTAAAGATCCTTTAGCAATGGAATTTCATGCGATAGATTAAAATTTAAGAGAGAAATTAAGAATAATTTGAAGGAGATGAATTGAAATGAAAAAATTTATTTTATTAGGGATTATTATCTTATCATTTATAGTACAGGGAAATAATCAAATATTTAAGTCAAACTCAAAAGAATATTTTATAATTAAAGGTAAAAATATTGTTAATCAAAAAAGATTAGTGACAAGTCTAGATAAAAGTAATTCAAAATATGAAATTTTAATTGGATTAGATCATCCGAATGGGACAATCCTTAATTTAAAGAATCAAGAAAATAAAAAAATAATAGGAAATCTCCTAATGGATATTCCTTCTCTAGAAAGTCTTTCAGATTATTTTGATGACTGGGGAAGTCCATTAGAAGAGGTGGTTTATCAAGTAACAGTTTTGGATTTAAATAACGATGGAGAGAAAGAAATTATTTTAACAATGTTTAATCCTGAATATGTTGTTGGATTAGTTTCATATATTTGGACAAAAGAGAGATACATTGGTGAAATTCAAGGTGGAGGAAGTTATATGGAAGTAAAAAATAACCGTATTATAGCACCATTTGGAAGTCAAAGACTTTTTGAAGAATATACTTTAAAAAATAATAGAATTGTCAAAACAGTCAACTAAAAAAATTAATGATGTCATAAATAAAAAGAAAGTTTTATAAAGGAGAAATATGAGCAGTATTTTAGATGAATTAAATGAAGAGCAGAGAAAAGCTGCGGAAAAAATAGAAGGGCCTGTATTGATACTGGCTGGAGCGGGAAGTGGTAAAACACGGACAGTTACTTATAGAATTGCACACATGGTAAAAGAGATAGGAATTTCGCCACTTAATATTCTGGCACTTACTTTTACGAATAAGGCGGCAAGAGAGATGAAGGAAAGGGCTGCGGCACTTATTGGACATGAGGCGAATAATCTTGTAGTTTCTACATTTCACTCGTTTTCGGTGAGATTGCTTAAAACTTATTCTGAAAGAATTGGATATGGACGGAATTTTAATATTTATGATGTGGATGATCAAAAATCAATTATTACAAAGATAAAAAAGGATATGGGAATTAAGGATAATGATGGTGTTCAGCCGGGAAAACTTGCAAACAGAATTAGTAAATTGAAAGAACAAGGGATAGGAATTAAGGAGCTTGAACGTGAAATAGATAT
>NZ_CALHQO010000188.1:0-1111 GCF_938036635.1 uncultured Leptotrichia sp. | reverse complement strand
AATAATAAAAATGGTAATTTTGACATACTCATTAATTATAATATTTCTTATTCTTCGTTTAATCTAGCAAGAAAATGTTTAAATTGTTCTTCATCGGTGTCTAACTTTTCGAAAAAAATTTCATCGATTTGCTCAACTAATGGAACAGCTTTTTGTAATGCTTCTTCTCCTTTTTTGTTCAAAATAACTGCTTTTGCCCTTGTGTCTCTTGAATGTTCTTTTCTTTTTACAAAATCATTTTTTTCTAATAAATTTAATATTTGAGATACTGTCATAACATCTATTCCTGAGAGTTTTGAAATCATGACTTGCGTAACTTCGTCGCTGTCTTGTAATAAATAAGCAAGGGAAGCTAAAACAACAAATTGAGGGTGTGTTAAGTTCATTTTCTTTAGTTCTTTTTTTATCATAGAATGCCATTTATTGTATACCCTCATAAATAACAATCCTGTTGATTTTTCTGAATTATCTTTATATTTTGATGTAAACAAGTACCAATCACCTTATCTTTCCAAGTAATTTTTTAGAATAAATATAGATTGAGGGACATCTGAAAAAACTTGGCTTAAAAATTCTAAATGCTGTTCATCTTCACTGTCCAAAATTACAGTATGTTTTATATTTATGCTTCCATCGTTGTTGTCAATTATTTGATGACCGAAAAGAATATCTCCAAATGGAGTTTCTGTTTTATCCCAAAATTCTTCAAAAGGTTTTACAAGAGTAAGTTTATATTCCATAGGCGGCATTCCTTCAAGTTCCATAGTTCCATATGAACCTGTCTTAAATTCACCTTTTAATGTTATATTTTTTAAGTCTTTTTCCCAATCATACCATTTTTCAATATTTGCATAGTATTCCCACGCATCTTCTTTTTTTGTTTTGATTTTTAAAGTAAAACTAAATTCCATTATATTTCCTCCTAACATTATATGTATACTTATTATAAATTATTTTATAATATTTGTCAACAATATTTTGTATAATCCAATATCATATTAATAAATTATTTAAATTTGAAAAAAATATCCTTTTTTAGGGTTGACAAATATAAGAAAGAGAGTATAATAATAGTAAAGAATTATAGGTGTTTTACAAACTTAATAAGGAA
>NZ_CALHQO010000187.1:0-1081 GCF_938036635.1 uncultured Leptotrichia sp. | reverse complement strand
TAATATTAACTTAAAAAACTTTATTTTTTTAGAAATATAAGGTATAATATGATAAATATTTAAAAAAATAGGAGTTTTTTATGAATAATTATTTGGAGTTGTCAAAATTATACTATCAAAAAGCTAATATTGAAGAAGAATTGAATAAAAGACTTGAAAATCCATGTGTTTATAAAACTTCCTTATATATTTCGCCAATTTTACGGGGAGAGAGAGTTTCAGAGGAAGTGGAATTGTTTTTTTTACCAATAAAAAATGTATTAATATTACAAGATGAAATAATTCAAAATAGTAGAGATATTTTAAATTTGTCTAACGAACTGCCTGAAGTGGCTTTAAATTATTGCGTAAGAGAAATTATGGTTAATGAAATAATAAAAAGTAATGGGATTGAAGGAGTTCATACAACAAAAAAAGATGTGTATGATAGCATGAATTCTAATAAAAAATATAGATTTTCAGGAATTATAAAAAAATATAAGCAAATAACAGAAAATAAGATTCAAAAAATTAATTCTGCAGAAGAAATACGAAAAATATACGATGAAGTTTTTAGTGAAGAAATTGTAATTAATCCAGAAAACAAATTAGATGGGAAATTATTTAGAAAAGGTATTGTTCATATTACAATGGGAATGAAAAATGTTCATTTAGGCGATACAACGGAAGAACTAATATTGGAGCACATTGAAAAACTGATAGAATTTATGAATAGAAAAGATATAAATTTTTTATTAAAAGCATGCATTACCCATTATTATTTTGAATATATACATCCATTCTATGATGGGAATGGTAGATTTGGTAGACTTATTTTTTCAATGTATTTAGCTAGAAAACTTGATATATTTACAGGATTGTCATTGTCTTACTCAATTTTTTCAGAAAAAGAAAAATATTCAAAATTATTTTTAAATACATCTAAACCTAAAAATTTTGGAGAAATAACATTTTTTCTTATAGGGATTATGGAATTGATAAAAAAAGGACAAGAAAGTATAATTAAAATGCTGATGGATAGAATAGAAAAATTAAAATATTCAAAAGATTATTTAGATAAATTAGATTTAGATAATTTAAA
>NZ_CALHQO010000186.1:0-1529 GCF_938036635.1 uncultured Leptotrichia sp. | reverse complement strand
AATAATATCAAAAATTGGAAGTATTATATCAGATTTTTTTACACTTTGTAAAACTTCTTTTTCGTAATCTTTTTTACTAAAATTATTTTTCAAATTTTGTCCATAATTTTTTATTTTATAACATCTTTGACAAAGTAAATTATCCTGCGTAATAAACTTTTCCTCTGGAACATACCCTTCCTTATTTTTATCCTCAAACTGCAGTTCAATTCCACAGCCATTACATTTTTTTATAATCAAAATTCCCTCCTATTTTTCATTTTTTTTATTTTTCAAAATTATAAATTATTTTCTCTTAAATATTCTTCTACATCAAGTCCCGCAATAGCACCACTTCCAGCTGCAATTATTGCCTGCTGATATTTGCTGTCTTGGACATCTCCTGCTGCAAAGATTCCAGGAGTACTTGTTTTAGAGGATTTTCCTTTTGTTATAATGTAGCCTCTATCGTCAATTTCGATTTTTCCTTCAAGAAATTTTGTATTTGGAGTTCTTCCAATCGCTACAAAAATTCCATCTGTTGCTAAAGTTTCAATTTTGCCTGTTTTGTTATTTAAAAGCTCTATTCCTGTAACTTTTTCATCAGCTAGCACTTTTTTTGGAGTATAATCTAATTTCCACTCAATTTTTTCATTATCTTTTGCTCTTTGTTGCATAATTGCAGAGGCACGTAACACATCTCTTCTGTTAATGATGGTAACTTTGTTTACAAATTTTGTTAAAAATATAGCTTCTTCCATTGCAGTATCTCCACCGCCAATTACAACAACATCTTTTCCACGGTAGAAAAATCCGTCACAAGTCGCACATGCACTAACACCTTTTCCTATATTTTCTTTTTCATTTTCAATTCCAAGGTATTTTGCACTTGCCCCTGTTGATAAAATTACTGTTTTTGCTTCTATTATATTTCCGTTATCTAAATGCAATTTAAATGTTTTCTTACCATTATTTTCTACATTTTCAATATCTTTTACAACTGCTTGCAGAAATTCAGTTCCAAAATTTTTTGATTGAGCCTTTATATCCTCTATTAGCTGTGGGCCTGAAATTCCTTGTGGAAATCCAGGAAAATTTTCAACTTCTGTTGTAGTTGTCAATTGTCCACCTGGTTCCATTCCATTTATTATTATATTTGTTAATCCAGCACGGCTTAGATAAATTGCGGCTGTCAGTCCTGCTGGTCCTGATCCTATAATTACTGAATCATACATATTTTTCACCATTCCTTTTTTACGATTTTTCGTTTTATAAATTATAACTTAGTTAAATTTATTTTTTAATATTAAAGCCTAGCAAAATTGAAAAATAACCGCTAGACTTTTTTATAAATAAATATTTCTTTAACAACCTATTTTACCTGATTTACAATTATAATACTTGATTTACTTCTTCATAAAGCGCTTCTTTTGAATGTAATCCAACTAATTTTTTAACAGGTTTCCCATTTTTGAATAAAATTAATGTAGGAATGCTTTGGATTCCAAAACTTTGTGCTAATTCTAGTTGTTCATCCAAATTTTTCTCCG
>NZ_CALHQO010000185.1:0-1801 GCF_938036635.1 uncultured Leptotrichia sp. | reverse complement strand
TCAAAAGCTACAACTGGAACTGGTGGAAGAGGAACTGCAGGAGTTGTCGCATTGGCAGGGGCAAATCTGACTGGCGGAAAAATGAATGTAGATGCTGATGTTACAGATGAAGGCTCTGTAGGAATATATTCGGCTGGAAAAATTGAAATTGACAAGGCTGATATAAAAGCATACAATGGAGCAGTAAACTTCTTTGCTGATAACGGAGGAACTATCTCTGTTGGAAATAATGGTGGCTCAAGCACAGTCGTAACAGGAACTGGTACTGACAAGGGCTCACTTCTGTTCTATACTCCTGGAGGAAAAGTGCTTATAAACGGGCCTATGACTGCTACTATTGAAGGTGGAACTAAAGCTACTACACGTGGTACTGCATTCTACTATACTGGTGGAGGAACATTAGGAAATATCGCTTCTTATACGGCATTGACACCTGGGAACGTTGCAACTTGGGCAAGAACTAACTATGGAGATGGTACAACAAGTACGCTTGGCAACTTGACATTAAATATGCAGGCTGATTCAAGACTGTTCCTGACTCAAAAAGTTAATATGAATTTGTCAAATACGTCAGTTTCAAACTTGTTTAGCGGTCTTGCCTCAACAGAAAAGCCGACAGTAGGAGGAAGTAACGATTATAGAAGATTTATGCTTTATCAAAGTCATCTGAACGTGGATCAGGCAGTAAATCTGGATAATCCAAGCGATGACTACAACCTGCTTGAAATCTCAAACTCAAGCATAACTAACAATAGCACGATAACAGGAACTCAAGATGGGCAAATTGGTATTGCACAGGAAAACTCAGACCTGGCTACGCCAAAATCTACAGTAACACTTATAAATAAAGGGACTATAGACTTGTCTGGTAAAAACTCGGCTGCAATTTATGGGAAAAACGCTATTGTCGTAAATGATACTGCAGGTATCATAAAAATAGCAAAAAGCTCAACAGGGCTATATGGATTGAGAAATACAGAGATTTATAACAAAGGAAATATTTCGGTAGGAAATAAATCGACAGGAATGTTCTATTCAGACGTATTTACAGATCCAGTAACAAGTGCTGTAACAATATACGATACAGAAACAGGGCTTCAAAATACAGGTACAATAACTCTTGATGACGAAGAAGGAGTTGGAATGACATACGAACCTGGAAATATAACTGTTGCGCCAGTATTTGAAAATGCGGGGACAATTACAAGTACAAAAGATAAGAATGTCGGAATGTATGCAAAAGTCGCAAAAAATAATATTTCATACGACACAGTAAACAGCAAAGTAATCACATTTGGAGATTCTGCTTCGCTTGCTGACCCTAATGTGGCAATGTATACAAATGCAACTGGAACTGGTACAAATCCGCTTATAAATAACGGAGATATAACAATCGGAAAAAATGCCGTTGGAATATATGCATTTGAAGAAGTGAACAATAAAAACATAACTGTAGGCGATGGATCTGTCGCAATGTACTCTAAAGGAGGAACTGTTGACTTAAATTCAGGGACTATTAAGGTTGGAAAAAATGAAGCTGTTGGAGTGTATACAGTTGGAAGTGGACAGCAGATTACAAATACAGGAACAGCATTTGACATAGGGGATACTTCGTTCGGATTTGTAAATGTTGGAACAGGAAATAATATAACAAGTACAGGAGGAAGTGCGACTTTATCAAATAATGGTGTATATATTTATTCAAGTGATAAAGCGAACACAATAACTAACAGTACAAATATAACTTCAACTGGAACTACTGGAGCTAACTATGGAATATACTCTTCTAGTCAAGTAAATA
>NZ_CALHQO010000184.1:0-1121 GCF_938036635.1 uncultured Leptotrichia sp. | reverse complement strand
TATACGAAAAAATATTATTTTTGATTATTGATGGTAATGGCAGGAAATATTTTTGCAGTAAGCAATACTACTGAAGACAGAGCAATAGAGAAAATGCTTCGAAGCAGGCTACAGTCGTATTTTTTTACAATTGTAAATGAAGGAATAAGAGATAATGAAAAAAAAGCTTGAAAAAGAAGCTTATAATAGACTATTTAAAGATTATGTAATAAGCAATTCTTTAAAAAGAGAAATTGTAGAAAAATATGTAAGAGAAATTTCGAGAATCACAGCAAATGAAACAAGATTAAAATTTGACATAAAACAAATAAATTACATTTCAGATGAAGAAGCAGAAGCAATTTATGATATAAGATCTAAGAGCTTAAGAACAGTTTCAGATATGTTGGATTTGGATGAAGAAACAGAAAGAAAAATTTTAGAAAAATCAAAAATTAGCAGAGATGAATTTGAAGAAATTATGAGAAAAAAAGGAAACGAACCGATAAAGAGAAATTACTACAATATTGCAATTCAAGAAAGAATAAATATGTTTGAGTAAGAAGCCAAAAAAGTTACTGAAGAAGAAGTAATAGTGCAAGATTTACCAGTAATACTTAAAAAAGTAAATGGTAAATGGAAGGCAGAAAACCTAGAAAAAATAATAAAAAGTGGTAATTAAAAAATATTTTGAAACAATAAAAGCCTGTCTAGGAATAAAATATATTAATAATTAGACAGGCTTTTAAAATATTTTTGTAACAAATGTTTGACATCTATACATACTTTAGATAAAAAAGTTTAAAAAATAGTTGACAAAATCAAATTTATTTTGTATAATAGTTCTTGTCTTAGGAAATATTGTTGGGCTGTCGCCAAGCGGTAAGGCACTGGACTTTGACTCCAGCATGCAATGGTTCGAATCCATTCAGCCCAGCCATTTAAAATTAAATAGTATAAGATATAAACAAGCTGCTGTTTTCAGTAGTTTTTTTTTATAATAAAATATTTTGATAAAACATTAACGGATTATACAATTGAAAATCATGATATAAAGTTGGATTTAGAAATCACATTAAATGCAGACGTAGATTTAGATAATTTTATTTTTGAACTCAGACAAGAGGATATAATTGTCAATC
>NZ_CALHQO010000183.1:0-1121 GCF_938036635.1 uncultured Leptotrichia sp. | reverse complement strand
ACTAAAAATTATATAAATTTAGGGTTTGAGTAAAATAGTCATAACTTTTGAGTTTTGTTTTAAAGCAGTTTTACTATAAAACTTTCTTTTTCATATATCTCCACAAAACTAGCATTAGCAACATCATTATTATAAAAATTATTACTAATGCCCAAAATCCCATATCTTGAAGCGGCAACTTCACATTCATTCCATAAAATCCAAAAATCATATTTGGAACTGTAACCAATATTGTTACTGCAGCTAAAAATTTCATTGTGATATTCATATTATTTCCAATATACGATGAATATGTTTCTCTTGTAGTTTTACAGATTTCACAGTATGAAGATGATAAGTCTAGCGTAAAATTTATCTCCTGTAAAATTCTTGTCATATATTCTTCATATTGTTCAAACTGCTCATCTTCTTTCAAATTCTCAACAACATAGTCCAAATTTCTCAATGCAATATTATAAACATAAAATCCTTGTTCTACTTCCGCAAGAGAAATTAATTTTTCGTTACTTTGCTGTTCCCTCAAAACAGTTTCTATCTTGTCATGCTCTCCAATCAAAATTCTTACATATTTATAAAGGCTTTGAGAAATTTTATGAAGCATATTTAGAAAAAAACGATTTTCTTCAAGAACTTCATCTCTTAATTTGGCATACTCTTCAACAAATTGATAAAAATCGTTGTAATAATCGTCATCTAAAATAACAATTTTATCTTCTTTAAAAAAAATTACAATCGGATTAATCTCATATGATGTAAATTCTTTATCTTTTGTAGATTTTTTAACAGCTGGGTAATACAGTTTATAAATCTCCCAGTCTGATTTTGAAATTCTTGGAGTAAAAATTTCCTCGTCAATAACATTCTTTATCTTCTCTTCATCAATTTCCAATCTTTCTGATAAAATTTTATAATCTTCATCCTTCAGATTGTAGACATAAGAAATTATTTTCCCACTTTTCGTATCTATTCTTTTTATCATAATTACCTTTCTAAGCTTTTATTTCACTCTATTTATATTATACTAAATCCCATTTTTTAATAGAAATAAATTTTTATAATAGTGCTATTTGTTAGCTAATTCATAATCATTTAGCTAAATTATTTTTCAAATATTTTGATTA
>NZ_CALHQO010000182.1:0-3202 GCF_938036635.1 uncultured Leptotrichia sp. | reverse complement strand
TTCATATTGAAACTTCTGAAACTTTGAATGTATTATGGCCTCCTTTGTTTATGAAGGACTCTGCTTATGTCTGTGAACGTGAAAAAGTATTTATTCACTCTAGTTTTCCTTTGGTGTCGCATGGCAATACGAATGCATTATGTATAACAGGAAATATATCTTCAGGCATTTTTCAGTTGAAAGTTGAAAATAAAATAATTATTAAGGAAAAGAATGTGGATGTAGTATTAATTAAATCAGAAATACAAGATCTTGAGGTCTCTGAAGATGAAATTGAATTACTGAAGTGTTCTAATTGGGAGGTTTCTGGAGATATGGATTATTTCCTTTTAGATCAGGATGGCTATAGAAAACTCATGATAGAGGAAAAGGTGTATTTGATAGATGATGATAAAGTTTTTGGATATCGGAATAATCACTTAAAATGTATTATTTCGAGTGATACTAATTCTATACCGACAGCAGAAGAAATTATTATTGATATTTTAAAATATTATCCTCAGTCAGAAATCTATAATTTTAATGATTTTTCAGATGGTGTATTTTGTAAGGCTGTTTCTGACTATTTAGAAGTTTGTAGTAAAAATGGCAAAATAAATACTATTGTAAAAAAATATATAAAGGAGGGGCTTTTGTGAATTATATAGATGAATTGATAGAAGCAGATCTGAAATATATTTGTTCTGTCATACCATATGAAGAAATAATAAAATATTTTAAGCAAAATCCTAAAGCGTTTTTTAGTTTGAAGCCTGGATTTAGAGTGGAATCATTAAATGTAAATGATGTAACTGAAATATTGTTCTCTTTTAGAAACCGAGAGTTTATTTCTTCATTCATAATTAAAAATATAAATCGGTGGATTGAAGATATAAATTATAAATTGGAAGATACTAGGAACAGAGGATTAGGTTTAGAGGAGCAGTATATATATGTCCTTGCTCATTCGGCATTTTCACATAATATCTCTTTATATTTTAAGGTGATTGAAGAGGAGAAATCTGAAGAGTATTTAAATTTAATGTCTGCAGCAGTAAATCAATTACTGGGAATTATAGATAAGGTAGAAGGAATAGAAAAGAAGTATTGCAAAGATATTAATGAAAAAGAAAATACAATTAACAAATTACAAGATGCTGCTGATGCTTCCGAACGACTAGTAATAAAGCTACGTACTCAACTTATAAATGTTAAATCTAATGAAGCTGCTATTAGCCAGTTGCTTTCTCTAAAAGAGCTAGAGAAAATTGATCTTTGCAAAGAAAATAGCAAGTTAAAAGACGAGATTTATCGTTTAAATGAGCAGATAAAAGAGTTATCAGCAGATAAGACAAAAGCTATTACTGTATTGACAAAACAACATGGAAGTCTAATAAAACAAATAGAAGAACTTAAACAGGAGCTTACTACTTATAAAGAAAAAGATATATTATTAGATGAGTCTAAATCTATAATTTCTGGTCTTGAAGCTCAAATTTTAGAAATGGATAAATCGATTCAAACTTTTGTTGAGATTAAACAAAAGTATGAAATGCAAATAAATGAGCTTGAGCATTCATTATGTGAAAGAGATAATCAGAAAATAATAAACTCTAAAACTGTTGATATAGAGATAGGGCCTTTAAATAAAGAATTAGTAAAGCCATATAGACCAGTGGATATGGATGATTTTGATGAGTACTTTAATTATAACCTTAATAATATTGGACTAAACGATAACGTAGAAGGATATCAATTGTTTGTTCAATTTTTTGAAAGAATTGCTTTTAATGGTATGCCATTGCTTATAAAACAAGCTCCAGGTATTAATTTGGCTAATTGTCTTGCAAATACTATTTATGGAGAAAAGTTAGCAGCTATACTTACATACTCAAGTGAGGATGGCTTAAAAAATATAAGAGAATTTCTTGCAAATACTCTCGATAGAGTAGTGTGTATAAATGGCTTTATTGGAAATTGTAATGAAATAGAACTATTATCACTAATTGAAGAGTATCGTGATAAAATTATTATTCTTACCTATAGGTATGATAGAACATTAAATTATATACCTATGGAATTTCTTGGTTATGTTCAATATATAAATGTTGATGAATTTAAACCTCTAATGAGAATTAGACATCTTACAGAAGATCCTTCTGAAATAGTAGAAGAGTCATATTCTATTAGTGGTGGAGCATTTGTAGAAAGTAGATACCATCGAATTTTTAAGGAAATCTCTGAGGAGTGTGGCTTGTCCAAAGATGTTATTAATTCGATGTCAGATTTAATTGATAGTGAGCAATATATGAATAGTGTTTTGCTCTTCTCTGTTTTACCATATATCTCTAAGGTCACTAAGTTAAATCCTTATAAACAGTCCAAGAGATTACAAAAATATGCTGGGAAAGCAGGGAAATGTCCCAATAAGGAAATAATGTGGGGATGGTTTAGTAAATGGAAAGATTGTTTGAAGTAATGGCAGAGGATATGGGGATTACGCCTTATAAAGGTGAATCAAAAGATTCCTATATCTATAGAATAGTATTTTCTGCTTTGGGAGTATGGTGTTTAACTAATGCTCGAACGGAAATACAGGGGATTAAAGGTATAAGTAAAAATTCACAAACTATATTGCTTCATAATCTGGTTGAGGAATATATAAATTTATACCCTCCTATTCGGCAATTTTTAGGAAGTAAAAAAAAGGATTTAGCAGTATTTATACGTAATCTATATGAGCAAACTGGTTATTTTTTGATTTCAGATAAAAATTATAACGTGTTGAATAAAGGCGCAGAGACTGTTAGGGTTTCAGATATAGAGTATCTTTACCTTGGAATTCCAAGTAGAAAGATTAGTGTTAATGGTTTAGGTATTCATTGTTGTTATTCTGGTAAAGAGATTTCAATTCAAGAGTTTTTAATTAGAGACTCTTTTACTCCAGAGGAGTATATAGCTGTAAATTATAATTTGTGTGATTTCGAAAATAGAGATATCGATTTTTTAGAATTAGAGTATTTTGACACCAGCTCACTTAAACCAGTATCAAAATCATGGCAAAAAAGAAGTTTAAGTGGGTTTACTATTGCACGTAAAGGTTATATAGGTCCTTATTACAAGGTTATAGTTAAAAATAATGGAGAAATTTTTTTCTCAAATGAAAATAAGAATATAGATAGTATTGATTCTTTGACTGGTGCAGAATTTAGAAGATTGTATA
>NZ_CALHQO010000181.1:0-8783 GCF_938036635.1 uncultured Leptotrichia sp. | reverse complement strand
AACTCGCGACATTCAGCTTGGAAGGCTGACGCTCTACCAACTGAGCTACTCCCGCAAATTTATAGATGGTCGGTGTAGTAGGATTTGAACCTACGACCCCCTGCTCCCAAGGCAGGTGCGCTACCGAGCTGCGCTATACACCGTTCCAAAGAATAATTCTTATTTCCATTCTCGGACAAGAAATATAATACCATAATTTAAAATAAATGTCAACTACTTTTTTTAGATTTTTGATAATTTCTTTTTAGGGTGTATTGTATAATCAAGTGCAATATTTAAAAATAACTTGAAAATCCTTTTTTTGATTATGTTTTTATTTTTTGTTTGTGAATATTTTATAAAAAAACTCTCAATTTACTGAGAGTTTTATCTGTATTCTATTCATGATTTACTGGTTTTTCTAGCTTTCTTTCCCATTCGCTGACTTCTTCAGAGAAATAATCTAAAAACTTATCAACTTTTCTACCTTTGATATCAATATTTAATATTTTATCATCTTGCCTTATTGTCCTTAATACACCTAAATCTTCACGTGATTTTGTTCCACCTATAATTGTATGTTTCCCATTTAAGCTGCTCATTGCCTGCATCGTTATAAAAAATTGACTACTATTTGTATTTGGTCCAGAATTTGCAAAAGCAAGCATACCTTCATTATCAAAATTTAGCCAGTCAGAAATTTCATCATTTAGAAAATATCCAGCTGTTCCAGTACCGTTTCCAAGAGGATCTCCACCCTGCACTAGTCCATTAGGAATAACTCTATGAAAAGTTAGTCCGTTGTAAAAATTATTTTTTGCAAGAAACACAAAATTTGCGACATTTTTAGGAGCCGCTTCAGGATATAAGTATACAGAAATATTTCCTTTTGTCGTTTCTATTACTGCTTCAAGTTGAAAATCTTTCATTATTTTCTCAAACTTTTTATCTCCTATTCTTTTTTTTGCCTTATTTGATTTTGCATTTACAACATTAACTATTAAAAGCATTAAAACACTAACCAATATTACTATTTTCTTCATTATTTTACCTCTTTTTTCAATTTTTTAAATTAGGCACTTAGTATAGCCTTTTTATATGCTCTATCATTTCTTCAATTTCCATTTTACCATTGAAATCAAATTCTAGAATTCTGAAATCTATGTCCTCGATTTCCAAATTATATTTCAGAAGCTCCTTTTCTTCCATAATATTATCATAAATTACAAGAACAGAAAACTGATTTCCAAATCCATCAACTAATTCTAATGTATTAATTACTCTATTTTTTTTCATATTAAGAGAATTTCTTATCGCTTCATTCGCTATTTTTTTACTTCTGACTTCCTTATAAAGTTCAGAAATTATTGTAGGCAGCTTTATTGCAAATAATATTTTTAATTCTTCTCTTTTCCTAAATTTTACTATTGCCATTTTTAAAATCCTTATTTTTTATTTTTATAAATTTACCCTTGAATTGCTTTTGTCAATGGCGGAATAATTTGTTTTTTTCTTGAAACAACACCTTTCAAAGTTACTAAATTGCTGTCAACTTTTTCTCCAAACGCTTTTTCGATAATATCATTTCCATCTCCTGAAACTAGAGCCACAGAATCATTTGATAAAATATTTGTGATTGCAAACATAAAGAATTTTAATCCTTCTTTTGCAATGATATTATCAATTTCAGAAAGTAATTTTTCTTTTCTTTCCAAAACTTCTGCTTCATTTACAGTATTAACTTGTGCAACACCAATTTTTGAACCATCAATTTCAAAGATTTTCATGTCCATGTTTAACAGTTCTGCTTCAGATTTATCTCCAAGCGCAGTTCCAGCCTTTAACATTTCAAGACCATACTCATCCGCATTTACTCCAGCGATTTCAGCCAGTTCCTTACCAGCCTTAACATCACATTCTGTACAAGTTGGAGATTTGAACAATAATGTATCTGAAATAATCGCACTTAACATAAGTCCTGCAGTTTCCTTGCTTGGTACAAGATTATTTTCCTTAAATAATTTTAAGATAATTGTCGCAGTACATCCAACAGGCTCTAATCTTGCATATAAAGGCTCATCCACATTAAAGTTTGAAATTCTGTGATGATCAATTAGTTCTAGAACTTTTGCTTCTTCAAATCCTTCAGCAGTTTGAGTTCTCTCATTATGATCTACCAGTATTATTTCTTTTCCAGCCACATTTTCCACTAATTCAGGCTTTTCAACTTTAAAATAGTTCAAGGCATACTTGGTTTCTTCATTAATTTCTCCAAGTCTTGCAGCCTTAACATCTTTTCCCAATTTATTTTTCAATTCTGCATAAGCAATCGCTGAACAAATTGTATCTGTATCTGGATTTTTGTGTCCAAAAACTAATATTGACATATTTTTTCCTCCTAAATTTTAATCATTTCATACTATTATAACCTATTAATCTTATTTTTGAAATAGAAAAATTCGTTTTTTTCAAAAATTCCCTAAACTTCTAATAATTGGATATCGATTTCATAATCTTCCGAAACTTTTTTACTTAAAATATCCCTATATTCATTAATCTGTTCCTGATATTTCTCATTCGTTTCAGGCTCAAATCCAGTCTTGTAGTCATAAATATAAATTTTCTTATTTTCCTCATCAATGTTAATTCTATCAATGATACGCTTTCTTCCTTCAGAATCATAAATTTCAAATTCTGTATAAACTTTGTATTTCTCATTATAAATATCGCTGTTTTTTTCAATAAATTTTTCCATTCGGACAATTAATTCTTCTACAATCTTTTTCCCTAGCATATTTCCATATCGGCTTAAAAGTGCAGATTTTGCAATTAATTTATCAGTTTCCAAATCATTTAAAATATGTTCAAAGTAGTAGTGCATTGCAAGCCCTTTTTTTCTTTTAAATTCCTTTTCCAAAGTTATACTTGATTTTTTTATTTTAAATTTATCATCAGAAAAATAAGTTTTTAATATTTTATTATTTATTTTATTTTCTTTCAGTTTAGCATTTTCTTTTAAATTTTCAGAATTTGACACAATTTTTCTTTCTGTTTCAGTAATTTCTCCAATTCCAAATTCTGTGTTTTCATCGTAAACATCAATTAATTTCTTAATTAAATCATCTGAATAGCCATTTTTTGTTATATAAGCCTCAAAGTACAATAGCAGATTTTTTTTAGCACGTGTCAAAGCGACATAATCGGCATTTATTTCTTCCATCTTTTCTTTTTGGACATTTTTTTCAGCAATTATTCCATATTCTTTTATATTTTTCACATTTTTAGCATATTTTGAAAATGTTATTAAAAAATTAGTTACATTTGTAAAATTTTCATCGTAATCAAAATATGTTTCAAAAGTTTTAAAATTATTTCCGCCAGTTTTTCCTTTTCGGTAATAGATTATCGTGTCAAATTCCAGCCCTTTGGACTTATGAATTGTCATCAGATTTATGGCATTTTCATCCGAACTGCTTATTTGCTTCAAATCATCCTTTTCATCTTCAATATGTACAACAAATTCATACAAGTTGTCAAATTCCTTTAGAATATTGAAAAATTGAAAAATATTTTTTATATCGCTGTTTGTTGAATAAAAACTTGTTACGCCAAAATCTTGAATAATTTTTTTTGAAAAATTTTCTTTTGCATATTTATCATTCAAATTAATTGAAAGTTTGTAAAGTTCCTTTATTTTTTCCAAAATTTCAGAAAACGAAAGTCCATTTCTTTCCATAAAATTAATATTTTTATATTCCAGCAAATTTTCTTTTTTTTCAAAATTTTCCAAGTTTTCTACAAAATATTCAAAACTGTTCTTACTTCTCAAATTTTTACTAGGTAACTTAATATTTTTTGTAATATATTTTTCAATTAATTCCTTATTTTCTACCAAATATTTTACGTGGTCATTTAGGCAGCCAATCAAATCACTTCGCATAAATTCCAATAAATAAATAAAATTATGATAAACAAAAAATTTTATCAGCTTATACAGCGGTTTAACAGCTCTGTAATCCAGAATCGAAGAGTTGCTTTCAAGCGTAAACGGAATTTTTTCCTCATTCAATCTTGCTGTAATTTCTGAAAGTTCCTTATTGCCACGGCAAATTATACAACTTTTCCCAAAATTCTGAATTTTTCCTTCCTTCAAGTTTCGTATCATTTCCTCATACGCCTTTTCAGGCTTTTCCTCGTCTTCATTATATCTAGACTTTCTTTCCTGAAAATAATATCCAAAATATCCTCTCTGATAGTCCTCGTCATCACGATACAACGAATTTATATATTTCCAGTTTTCATTATAGTTAGTAAAAATTTTATTCACATTTTCGATAATCTGCTTGTAGCTTCGATAGGATTTTTCCAAATTCTGAACATTTCCGCCAATTAAATTTTCCAAATTTTCAAAAAGTTCCTTTTCTCCACCACGCCAATTATAAATACTCTGTTTTTCATCGCCAACACAAATAATATTTTTGGCACTTGAAAGTAGTAACTCTAAAATTTTCCACTGCAAAATACTCGTATCCTGAAACTCATCAATCATAATCGTATCAATCTGTCCACCGATAAGTTCCAAAAAATCCTCAGTAACTGCGTTGCTGTTGTTATTATCAGTCTTCACAAATCCTAGTTCCTTGTCAAAAATAAACTTATATGTATACGTGGAAATATCCGTGTGAGTAAATCTTTTTGTACTTAATTTAGTCTGCTCTGCAATATCGAATATAATTTTTGCCAATTCCTTTATTTTTCTGTCAGTTGGCAATACTTCCTCATTAAAAATATAATTTGAAATTTTTTCTCGCAAAATATCCTGCTCTTCCTTCATTTCATCTAGCAGCTCCTTAACATCTTTCCCACGAGTTTTTCCGCCATCCCAAATATTTCCCGTACCAAAAATATCATCTGATTTTTCTAATATTAACTCAATTTTTTTGTTTTGCACAATAGAAATATCAGAATTATTTTGATTCAATTCTTCAAACTTTTTAAAAATATCAGTAAATTTTCCATTCAATATTTCAGTAACTTTTTTTCCTTTTATCTCAGCAATCTTTTTCACATTTTCAAAAATATTTTCAAAATTCTCTACAAAACTTCTACTTGATTTATTATTTTTTAAAATTAAATTTGCTTCCTTGTAGTTATCACCAGCCAGCAAAAATTTCTCCTGCATGTCCAATAACGATTTTACAATTTTCACATAAGTTGAAATATTTTTTCTGTCTTTTTCCTCATTCAATATAAACTTAAATTTTTCAAAATAATAGCTGTTTCCAATTATTTTTATCAAAATATCATTGTAAAACTCATCTTCTTCCTTGTCAATTGTTTCATAATTGTAAATACCAAAATATGGAGCAATAGTATTTTTAAAAATTCTGTTTGTAAATCCGTCAATCGTGTAAATCCTGATTTCATCCTTATTTTTTATCATTTCAAAATATATATCTTGTAAATTTCTCTTCAGTATTTCGCTGTCAGAAAATCCATAAAGTTCTTTTAGACTGTCTTCCAATCCTATCCAGTCATATTTTTCAAACGCAATCTGATACAGAAAGTCATAAATTCTCTCTTTAATTTCCGCAGTAGCCTTTTTCGTAAAAGTCATTACAACGATATTTTTATAATTTACGCCTCTTATTAAGTTTGCAATATATTCCAGCGATAGCCTATAAGTTTTTCCAGTTCCTGCACTTGCCTTCAAAATAATCTTATTTTGTTTATTATCATTTCCGTTATTTATTTTCATCATTTAATTCGTCCTCCCTTCTGCATACATCCTTAAAAGTTTGATAAGTGTAATTTTGCACATCTTTTACATCACCAACATCATAGTAGTCAGTTTCATAATATTTTTTTACAACTTCCCGAATATTCTTTTCACTCAGAAATTCCTCTTCCTTTTCTCTTGTATCCCCAATTATATCACCGTCCCAAACATCTACCACAAATCTCTCTATTTCTTGAACATTTTTTTCAGGCAGCATAACAGAATAATAATCCAGCTGTTTAAAAGCATTTACGACTTTCTCTTTCTTTTCCTCCCCTTTTTTATTTTTCAAAATACCAGATTTATAGTCATACAAAATCTCCTTGTTTTTCAATTTTATATGTAAATCAATCATTCCATTTATAAAAATATTTTCATAAATTTCCTTTTCAGATTTCAGTTTTATTCTTTCTTCTGAATAAATTTCGATTTCTTCTTCGTTTTCCAACGTCTTCATTAACTTTGTCAATATTTTTTCAACAGATTTTACAATTTCCTCAAACGAAACTTTTTTATAAAATTCTAGATATTCTTTCGGAATTTTGTATTCAAACGAATTTAGAATACTTTTCAATGTTTTCCTAATTTCCTCGTTATTTATAACAAATTCCCCCTTCTCAAGCACCTCCTTGTTTTCCATCACAATTTTCTCATAAAGCCCGTGAATAATATTTCCAAACATCAGATTGTCAACTTTGTCCTCAATTTTTTCAACTTCTGTATTTCCAATCATTTTTTTCAAATAATATCCATACTCAAAGTTCTGCATCTCCTCAAACGAATAATACCCCAAACTCACTTTTTCAGCCTTAATTTTATTCAAATCCTTTTTCAGCTTCGATGGAATAAATTTTCCAATTTCTCTTGATTCCCAGGACTTTTCCACATTTTCCAAAAAGTATTTCTTAATAAAATTCAGTTCATCATTCTCATCTATTTTATTTTTTTGTGCCTCTATTGCGTATTTTAACTTAATTTCCTCAACAACTCCAGCAGAATCTATATTTTCATCTAGATTTTTTACATAGGATAAATATATATTTTTTGATCCTAAAATATTTTGATAAAATTTGAAAATCTCAATTTGCTTTTCATCATCACTTACAGGAAGTCCCATTTTTGCACGTTGAATTTTTGTAAATAAATAATTGTTTATGTTTATTTTGGGAAATATATCCTGAATATTAAGAAATATCAGATTTTCCTTTTGTGTTTCTGAAATTGCTGAAAATGAATTAATTGAATATCTTGATACATTTTCACTATCCTGCTCATCGGTTTCCTCAAGATTCAGGCTGATTGCCTTTTTATCCAAATATTTCAAAAACAATTTCAATAAACTTGCCGAAATTCCATTTTCATTAAAAAATCCTTTCCAGAGATTATCAAATGAAAAGTCTTCCAGCACTACCATTTCCGACAATGCCTCAAAATATTTATCTCTTACATTCTTATCCATTTCTCCGCTTCTCTCAAAAATCTTTTCGAGATAGTTTTCATATTCCCCAAGTGTCTGATATTCAAAAATTTTTTCAATTTCATCAATAAAATTAATTATTCCAGCAGCTTCAACATCTTTTAGATTTCTAGAAAATTTCCCATTTTGATTTTCCAGAATTCTAAAAATTTCATTTTTTGACATATATCTATAATCTTGTTCCACAAATTCCATAAAAAAATCATACGACTTTTTTAAGCCAAAAATTCTTAGAAAATCGTCAGATTTAAATCCAGAATACAAATCTTTCATTCTAATTCTTAAATCATTCCCAAAATCTTTTTCATCTTTTTTTTCAATATTTTCAAATTTCTCATTATCTTCCAATTTTTTTTCAACAATTTTTACATTTTCCAAAATATTACAAATTAATTCTAATATTTTGTAAATCTTTGTTTTCTTCATTGTAAGTTCCAAATTGGAAGAAATCTTTTCCTGCCTTAAAAGCTGATAATCTTTTTTTCCATCTTCTCCATTATCTTGCAAATCATAAATTTTATAATTTACTCTATTTTCGATTTTTTCATCATTTTCACTCTCATCCAGTTTTTTTACAAGCCCTAAAACCTGTGAAAATTTATTTTCATACTCAAAAATCTCAATATTTGTCCCAAATTTTTCCAAAAACTCATTTTTCTCAGGCAATGAAAAACTGTCCTTTATTTTTAACTTTTCCTCATTAAAATCATTTTCCGAAAGCTGCAAAATATTTTCTACAGCAATCCCTCTGTTTTCAATTTTTCCAATTAACTCCTTTTCAAATGGAGTAATTTTAACTTTATTTACAAAGCAAATTTTAGAAAATTTATTCAAAAAATTATCCGAAATATTTTCCACATTTCTAAGCATATATGGTAAAATAAGCCCTTTCTGCTGCACAACTTTTTTCATCTCATTATCAATCTCAACCAAAGTTCTAAAAGTTTCAACTTGCCATTTCTCCAGCTCAATTTTTTCCAAATCAATCTTGTATTCCTGCAATTCTGCAAATAAATTGTAGTAATTATAGGCAACATCAATAATATCATAATAATTATTTACCTTCATATCCTTTTTCAGCTTCTCAGTCAAAGCATTGTAAAACATTACAACCTGTTTCTCTTCTTTTACCACAATTTTATCAGTAACAAATACATTCTCATAAAAATCATAACTATTCATCATCTTAAAATTCTGAAAAATTCCCAATTTCTGCTGCATTTCCTCATTCTGTAAAAATTCCCTTTTTATCTCAAAAAACGAAGCCGAATTTTCAAATACAAAAAGCGTATTTTCATTCTTTTCAAACTCTTTAAACAATATATTCTTTAAATCAGAGCCAATCCCTTTATAACTAATTTTCATAATATTTTCCCGTCCTTAAACTATAAATTTTTCTCATTTTTAAATTTAATTTCATTAATCAAATAAGTATAATGTATTTTAAATTTTTTGTTTAATACTAAATCTCATTTAAATAAGGAACTTAATTACAAACTCTTCTAACAAAGTATATAAACTTAATATAGTAAAACTAGTTTAAAACAG
>NZ_CALHQO010000180.1:0-3107 GCF_938036635.1 uncultured Leptotrichia sp. | reverse complement strand
AGTAAAATAGTCATAGCCTTTTGAGTTTAGTTTTAAAGCAGTTTTACTATAAAATAATAGGGAATATCTTATAAATCATAAGAATACCCATTTAAAATACTAAAAAACATATCTTCGTCAATTATAACTTTCACTTTATTAGTCGAAAAATCAATACCCAATTCTTCCTCGTTGCCAGAATTTCTTCTATATGAATCATTATCAAATCTGATAAGTTCAAATTTTTTATTCTAAAATTTCTCTCAAAGCCCTAACAACCCTATCATTACTCTTTCTGTCCTTAATTGCCAGCCTAAAAAATCTTTCATCCAAAAATTTAAAATTGGACGCATCTCTTATCAAAATTCCTTCTTCCATCATCTTTTCCCGCAATTTTTTCACATTCAGTCCTTTAGAAATCAGCTCATCTTTTATTTTTACGCAAATAAAGTTTACTTCACTCTTATAAGGCTTTATTCCTGAGATTTCATTCAGTCTTTCATACATGTATCTTTTTTCTTCCGTTATCCAGTTTAATGTCTTTTCTATGTATTCTGTATCATCAAGTACCGTTATTCCAGCCATTTCAGCGATATTGTTAACGCTCCACGGCTCTTTTTTTTCAGCGATTTTCTTTTCTAAATTTTTGTCAAAATAAATTCCATATCCCAATCGTAGTCCTGGAATAGCAAAAAATTTTGTAAATGCACGAGTTACAAACAAATTTTTTTTATTTCCCCCACTATTTACAATGCTTTCCTTTAGTCCATCTTCCAAAAAATCTATAAATGCTTCATCTATAAACAGTTTTGTATTATATTTATTGCATTCTTTAAGTATTTCTTCAGTTTCAGACAGTTTCAAAAATTTTCCTGCGGGATTATTAGGATTGCATATTATCAACAAATCATATTTTTTCTCAAGTTCCTTTTTTAATTTCCCAATATTAAGCCTAAACTCATCTTTTTCTTCTAATTCAAAATATTCAATTTCAATTTTTTGACTTTCAGAATTTTTACACGCTCTTACTGCCCTTTCATATTCCCCAAAAGTAGGCGACACAATCAGCACTTTTTCGGGCTTTATTACTTTTATGAACAAAAATATAGCTTCTGTCGCACCATTCCCCAGCACAATATTTTCCAGCTTAATTTTATTCAGCTGAGCCAATTTTTCACGTAATTCTATATAATCAGGGTCAGGATACCTCTCAAGAATCCCAATATTTTCTGTAATCTTACGTTTTAGGCTCTCAGGCACTCCGTAAGGATTGATATTTGAACTGTAATCCAGTATTTCTGTTATATTTTTTTCCCTGAATATTTTATAAATATTACCACCATGAAAATCCATTTTTTCCTCCATTTTGACAAACAAGAATTTTTATTTAATTCCCATTATTTCATAAACCTTATCAATATCCACATTTTCTCTCAAAATTTGTGCCAATTTATCGTATTCCCTGTTTTTATATTCTTTGAAACTAAAGTCTTCATCGACTTTGTCTAGCCCTTTAAGTTTTCTTACTTCGTTCAGAAAATGATTTGTAAATTCAGAATTGTCAAATATTCCGTGAATATAAGTTCCGACAACATTTCCTTTTACAGCGCCTTTTAGCTTTTCATCGTCAAAGATACATTTTATCTTGGTTTTTTCCTCGTGTACAGGATAGCTGTAGCCTTGATGTATTTCATAGCCTTTTATTTCAATGCCTTCCATTCCAGCGAGTATTCCGTCTGCATTTTTTATTTTATTTTCATACTGTGTTGTTGTTTTTGCCATTTCCATAACTGTTTCTATGTCTAATAAATCTAAGCCTGAAATTTCTTTTAGATTAGACTCAATATTTTGAGGATCCATTATTTTTTGTCCCATTATTTGAAAACCGCCACAAATTCCAAATACTATCGTTCCTCTTTTTGCAAGCCTTATAATTTCCCTGCTTATATTTTTATCAATCAAGTCCTTCATGTCTTCCACAGTATTTTTGGAGCCAGGAATAATAATAATATCCTCATCTCCAAGTTCAGAGCTTTTTGTAACGTATTTCAAGGAAACATCGTTATAATGGCTAAGTGCGTCAATATCTGTAAAATTCGATATATGTTTTAGTTTAATAACTGAAATCCGAATTTTCCCTTCTTTTTTCACGTTATACTTATCAATCCCTAAACTGTCCTCTTCCTCAATTCCAAGCGGTACAAACGGCACTACTCCCAGAACAGGCACATTTGTCAACTCTTCAATCATCTCAATTCCAGGAGTCAAAAGGCTTTTGTCCCCTCTAAATTTGTTTATAATTACACCTTTTATACGTTTTTTCTCACTTTCCTCAAGAAGCATAATTGTCCCGTAAATTGATGCAAAAACACCGCCTCTGTCAATATCAGCAACCAAAATAACAGGCGAATCAGCCATTTCTGCCATTCCTGTATTTACAATATCATCTTCCTTCAAGTTAATTTCCGCAGGGCTTCCTGCCCCTTCCAGCACGCAAATATCAAAGTTATCCCTTATGTGATTATACGCCGCCATTATATCCTTTTTTAAATTATGTTTATAGGCAAAATATTCCCTTGCATCCATATTTTTGTAAACTTTTCCATTCACAATAACCTGTGATTTTCTGTCTGTTGTAGGCTTTAATAATATCGGATTCATAAATGCCTGAGGCTCGATATTAGCCGCTTCAGCCTGCACCACCTGAGCTCTCCCCATCTCTTTTCCATCCTTCGTAATAAACGAATTTAAAGCCATATTCTGTGACTTGAACGGCACCACACTATACCCATCCTGATAAAATATTCTGCAAAATCCTGCATTGATTATGCTTTTTCCCACATTAGAACCTGTCCCCAGCAACATTATATTTTTATGTTTTCTTCCCATAAATACTGCTCCTATTTTAAATTTATCTAAAAAGTTTATTTATTCCCATTAAAATAATTATAACAGATAAAAATGCCATAAGCAAATTGGATTTGTAAAAAAACTTATTTTCTTTTAAATTTTATTCTGTCCAATATTTTCTTAACTTTATCGCTATGAAATGCTCCAATTGTATATGAGATATGTGAGATTGTACAAAAAATATATACTGTTGTCTGTCCCGCCTCAAATTCATTATT
>NZ_CALHQO010000179.1:0-2225 GCF_938036635.1 uncultured Leptotrichia sp. | reverse complement strand
TATATTCCTCCAAAAACACTCCAATCCCATCACTATTATTATCCTCCGTAATAAAATCCGCCACACTTTTCGTAAGTTTGCTTCCATTTCCCATAACAACTCCAATTCCAGCATTTTTTACCATGTCGTAGTCATTATCTTCATCACCGAATACACACAGATTTTCCATTGAAAAATTGTGCAAATCAAGGACTTGCTGCAATCCATAAGTTTTTGAAACTCTTGGATCCATGTATTCGTAAAGCACACTTGCCGTTTTTAATGAAGCTGATTTATATTTTTCATTTTTAAAGGTTTTGCTTCTTTCAATTACATCTTTCATTGTTTCAGGATTTGTCATTATCATCAGTTTTTGACGTGGCTCTTTTAAAAATTCCTCAAAATCAAGCACCTTATATTCTACTCCATCCAGTTCAGCCAATAACCTAATATTTTCATCATCTTTAGGCACACATAAAACCCCTTTATCTGGCACGACAAAATTCACATCTAAATCTTCATAATGCTTTATAATGTCCTTTATAAGCTCCCCAGCCAGTGGATAAGCAATTTTCTCAACATTTTTCGTAAAATCACAAATTTCAGAACCCCCTGTTCCCACAATCACATCCACATACTCCGCAATTCCCCATTTTTTCACAAGCTCCTTTACACTATGCATATCTCTTCCCGTACAAAGCCCAAATAAAATCCCTTTGTCTGTAACTTTTCTAATCACTTTCAATGTTTTTGGCGAAACAATCCCATTATCTGTCAAAAGTGTCCCATCCACATCACACATAACTATCTTTATTTTCCCAAAATCCTTTTTTTCCATAAAATCATCCTTTCTTAAATAACTTGTTTTACATATCTATCTAAATTATTTCCCGAATTTTTTCATGATACACTATGTAACCCCCAACAATTCCTATTAAAGAGCCTACTAAAGTGTTAAAAAATCTTCCTTGAATAAATAAAATGTGGTTTTTGCTGAACAATATGCTGGCTTCAGATAAAAAAATTGTCATAGGAGTTATAAAAATCATTGCTATTCCATAATTTCTAGGAACTAAATATTCTACAATAAATTGAAATATTATTATGAGAATACATATTTCCCATGGATTATTTACTAATAAAAGTATTCCCCAACAAAAAATAACTCCTATTAACGTTCCAATAACTCTTTGAATACTTCTTAGAAAAATATGCTGAGTTGAACTTCCTTGCATCACGGCAATGCAGGCAACTGCTACCCAATAGGGATTTGCTAAATTTAAATAGTATCCTTGCTCCTAGGGCTATGCTCAAAAATACTGCAAATATAACTGACTCTATAACATTCTTTTTTATTTCTAACGGAATATGGGGAATATTCATAGTTTTATTCAAACTAGATTTTTTCCCAACAATCAGACAGTATAAAAAAACTATCAAACAAGTTGACAACGTTCCAAAAGTTAAATAACCTATATTCTCTGCAATTTTAGATATTGCTTGATGTGGGATTGAAATAGCAGTTGAGCATAACATTATGAAAAAGAAATCTTTTGGCGGTTTTAATTTAAAGTGCGAAACTGTCCAATGAATGATTCCTGCCGTGATTCCAAAGACTGTAACTGAAATTATTCTATTAAAGCTAAAAATCAATCCTATCGTATATACTGATATAAATCCAAATGAACAGCCTATCAGCATTAGTATTCTTTCAGAAAACGAACCTTCCAATGGAAAGTACACAACCATAATCGCTGCCAATGAAGCAGTAATTCCCAATTTTAGGTTGTTTGACAACAATCCTATTAATATCGGCACTGCCATTGCTAAACTTGCCAATAAAGGCAAATCTTTTGTGTTTTTTATTTCTTTTAATTTTAAAATCTCGCTCAAAATTTTCTTTATATCCTTTTTGATCATCCCATTATCCCCTTCCTAACAACTATATATCTTTTTCTATTTCTATCCCCATTTTATCACATACCCCTTTTATTTTCCAAATCATTTTTCTTAATTAGATAAAAAATACCCTAATCAATTAAGACTAGAGTATCTTTTTCACCTTTTTTACAATTAATTATGAATAAAAATATTTCTTTTTTCATTCAAAATTACTGCACAATCTCTATTTTTTATTTTACAAAGTTTGCGAAATCTTCTGCATATTTTGTAGGGAAAAATTCTGTAATTTCATATTCTGCAATTCTATTTATATTAAACGGGTCTTCTGAAATTATTTTCTTAAC
>NZ_CALHQO010000178.1:0-2646 GCF_938036635.1 uncultured Leptotrichia sp. | reverse complement strand
AAATGGGACAGGGATTCTGTTCCTATCGTAGAAATTGAAATTGATGAAGTTTTAAGCGGTCCGGAGGCTGGAAATAATGAAATAATAGAAATTAAAAATGAAAAAAAATGTAAGAAATTAAAAGAAATACTGGCAGTTTCAGATATAAAATTTTCAAAATTTTTGGAAAAAATCTCAAATAAAGATATTGAAAATTTAGAAAATAGCAATAAAAGTAAACTATTAATAATAGGGAGGAAAAATGGCAGAAAGAGATAAAAACGATATTAGAAAACGACTGGAAGAATTACGAAAAGATAATAATAGAAAAAATAATAGACAGGATAATGGAGATAAACCACCATTTTCAGGATTTCTTTTTTTTGTTTTTGTAGTACTGCTGGTAGTTTTTACAGCGATATTCCATCGAGATATACAAACTGTTTTTCAAAATAAAAAGGAAATTTCTTATACAGAATTTGTAGGTAAGACACAAAAAGGTGATTTTACTGAAATCGATGAAAAAGATGATAAGTTAATTGCACAAGTAAAGGAAGATGGCAAGGAAGTACTTTATTTTACAAAAAAAATAACAGATAGAGTTGGAAATGAGCCAATAATTATTAATGCAATTGCACAGAAACGTGTTAGATTAAATTCATTGCAACCTTCTGGCGGAAACTTTTTCTTACTGTTATTAGGTCAATTTTTACCAATGATTATAATGATTGGGCTTATGGTATATCTTGCTAGAAAGATGGTTGGCGGATCTCAAGGTGGAGGACCTGGAAATATCTTTGGGTTTGGAAAATCAAGAGTAAATAAGATTGATAAAAAACCAGATGTAAAATTTGATGATGTTGCAGGAGTTGACGGAGCAAAAGAAGAGCTGAAAGAAGTTGTTGACTTTCTTAAAAATCCTGAGAAATATACAAAGGCTGGGGCAAGAGTTCCAAAAGGTGTTCTCTTGTTAGGTAGACCAGGAACAGGTAAAACATTGCTTGCAAAAGCAGTAGCAGGAGAATCTGGAGCATCGTTCTTTAGTATTTCAGGTTCGGAATTTGTAGAAATGTTTGTTGGTGTTGGAGCATCACGTGTAAGGGATTTGTTTGAAAAAGCAAAGGAATCAAGTCCTTCAATCATATTTATAGATGAAATTGATGCTATTGGTAGAAGAAGAAGTGTTGGAAAAAATAGCGGAAGTAATGATGAACGTGAGCAAACATTAAATCAATTGTTAGTTGAAATGGATGGATTTGAAACAGATACAAAAGTTATCGTGCTTGCGGCAACAAATAGAGAAGATGTATTAGATCCTGCATTATTGCGTGCTGGACGTTTTGACAGACGTGTTACTGTTGATGCCCCTGATTTGCAAGGACGTGTTGCAATATTGAAAGTTCATTCAAGAAATAAAAAACTTGATAGCGATGTAAGACTTGAAGATATTGCTAAAATTACACCAGGATTTGTTGGAGCTGATTTAGCAAACTTATTAAATGAAGCGGCAATTTTAGCAGCAAGAAGAGCAAGTGACACGATAAAAATGGCTGATTTAGATGAAGCTGTGGATAAAATTGGAATGGGACTTGGTCAAAAAGGTAAAATTATTAAACCAGAAGAGAAAAAACTATTAGCTTACCATGAAGCTGGTCATGCTATTATGACTGAATTGACACCAGGAGCTGACCCTGTTCATAAAGTAACAATAATTCCTAGAGGAGATGCTGGTGGATTTATGATGCCACTCCCTGAAGAAAAGTTAGTAACTACAAGCAGACAAATGCTAGCTGAGATAAAGGTGCTGTTTGGTGGACGTGCAGCTGAGGAAATTGGGCTTGATGATGTAAGTACAGGAGCTTATTCTGATATAAAACGTGCTACAAAGGTAGCAAGAGCTTATGTTGAAAGTGTTGGTATGAGTAAGAAATTAGGACCAATTAACTTTGAAAACTCAGATGATGAATATTCATTTGCTCCAAATAAAAGTGATGAAACAGTAAGGGAAATTGATCTTGAAATAAGAAAAATTTTAACAGAAGAGTATTTAAATACTTTGAACACTTTACAGGATAACTGGAGCAAACTAGAAGAAGTAGTAAAATTATTACTGAAAAAAGAAACAATTACTGGAGATGAAGTTAGAAGAATTATCAAAGGAGAGACTTCAGAGCAAATTTTGAAAGCTTCTGAAAATATTGAAGAAGATAGTAATAACTTGAATATTGATGAAGAAAAAAAATCTGAAGAAGAAAATACAGAAAAGGTATCAGAAAAAAAATTGATAGAAAAAGTTGAAGAGTTAGAAGAAAAAATTAAAACTCAAAACTCATCTGAAGGAACAATAGAGAGTGCTGAAAAAACAGATGAAGAAAAACATAATTCTTCTGAAAGTGAACTGGAAAAAGTTACAGAAACTAAAGATAAAAAGGATAATGATGATAATCCAAATGATTCTTCAGAAAATAATGATAATGATTCTGATTCAGGAAATGAAGATATAAATGAAAAATCTGAAAACAGTGAAAAGAAAAAAAGTAATTTTAAATTACCAAGTTTTATGGAATAAAGTATAAAAGTTAATTTGTATATTTAAATAGAAAGTTGACATTAATTTTAAATTTTTGTTATCTTTCTATTTTTTTTTAATCTAATAAACAGTTAATA
>NZ_CALHQO010000177.1:0-7752 GCF_938036635.1 uncultured Leptotrichia sp. | reverse complement strand
GAAAATTATCTACCACATTTATTTTTACTTTTTCTCCAAGATAGTTTAAATCTTCGTTAAATAAATATTTATTTGATAAAACATTTATAAAGTTATCTTTCGTTTTTTCCAAAATATTTGTCTGATTTACAAAAAATAAAAAATTTCTATATCCTTTTTCATACAAATACAAAATAAGTCCTGCCATAATAACAGTTTTTCCACTTCCTGTAGCCATATGAAAAAGTGTATGAACCTGTTTATTTTTATTAAGTTTTTCATTTTCAAAATAAGTTATAAAATTTTCAAATGCTTCTTTCTGATATTCTCTCAATTCTATTCTTTTAGATAATCCTTGTTTCAAAAAATTTGGAATTTCTTTTATAGCTCCAATTTCCCTTGATACATCTAATTTTTCATATAAAAATCTTTCCATAATTATCTCACATCCTTATAGAAAGAATCATTAAACTGTTTTTCTTCTTTCGAAATATCATATTCTTCATTATCAATATCAGAATAATTTATATACAGTTTATTTTTATCTACCAAATCTATTAAAACTTTTTTCTTTTCTTCAAATTTTAAATCAAAAAAATCTTTATCTGCTTTTTTCAATTCCTGTCTTGTAATATATGGAACTATTCTATCATCAGAAAATATCTTTTCTTTTATTTCATTAATACTTTTTTCATCACTAGACAAAATGCTATCTATTAATTTTTGTCCATTTTCCTTGAGTTCACAATAGACAAAAGAGCCTCCGCCTTGCCAGTTCACAGTTTTTGAAATACCCGTTTGTTCACCATCTATAACTTTTTTCAATCTTTCTACAGCAATATCTTCAATATAATCCATCTGTTCTATTCCAATATATCTTCTTCCCATTTTATGAGCTACTGCTGCTGTTGTTCCAGAACCCAAGAAAAAATCTAGTATTAGGTCATTTGGTTTGGTTATCATTTTGATTAATCGATACAATATTTTTTCTGGTTTTTTAGAATTTACAAATTTAACTCCACCTTCATCTGAAATTGCTCCTGTTGTTTTTATATCCTGCCAAAAATCACAAGGATTCTTAAATATATTTGAATCAGCAAATATTACTTGCAGTCTTGGTTGTTTACTTTTTCTATTAAAGTCTGTTATATAAAAAAATAATACTCCCTTTTTAGAAACTGCCGCTGCCAAATCTTGATTGGGTATCTCTTTTATTTTTTTTACCAAAGTTGTTAAACTAGAAGACCCTGCTGTTTTTATAATTCTATAACTATTTTTAAATAGCCATTCTTTTTTCTCTTCTTCATTTTCAAAACTAAGGGTTTTGATTTTCTCTGATAACGATATTTTCTTAGAAAATTTTAATATATCATTTGCTATAATTTCATCCTCCTCACTATTTATTTTTTTCATTTCCAAATTTATGAGCAAATTCCTTTGTTCCATAGTCAAATTTTCTATAAAAATATTATTTTCTAAATCCCATTTTGTTTCTTTATATTTGTCAATTTCAATAAAACCTTTAAATTTAGGTTTAACATATATTAATATGTATTCTTTAAGTTTAGGAAATTTATTTTTAGCATGATTCATTTTAACTCCACTACTTTCGCTCATTTTAATTGCTACACAATTAAGAAAGTTCTCTCTTCCAAAAATCTCATCCATCAATACTTTTAAATATGCTTGTTCTCTATCATCACATTGCACAGTAATTACTCCATTATCACTAAGCAACTTTTTCGCCAATTCCAGTCTATTTTTCATAAATGTAAGCCAAGTAGAATGATTAAATCTGTCATTATACTTAAAACTGTCATTTCCTGTATTATACGGTGGATCTATATAAATACATTTTACTTTTCCTTCATATCTTTTAAGTAAACTTGCAAGTGCTATAAGATTATTTCCTTTTATAATTAAGTTATCATTTTCACTAAAGGTTACATTATGCTGACTGACTGACTGACTGACTGACTGACTGACTGACTGACTGACTGACTGACTGACTAGAAATTTTGCCAAATCTTTTTATATTTGTCAAGATTTTTGGAAAAAATAATGTGCTTATTTCTTCACTTGCAAGTATTTCATTATATATTTTTTCTTCTCTCTTTTGATCATCTTTATCTTGTCCACCCACCAATACACAATCTTTATAAGGAAAGGATAATACAACATCATCATTATCTGATAAGTAGTTACCATTTCTATCAGTAAGTCCTATTTTATTTTTAAAAGCTGTATAACTGTCAGGTAAAAAATCTTTTGATTCTAAAAAATTTAAAAATCCTTGTTTATCAAACACAAGCACTCCATTAATTTCGGTAAAATAAGTTTCCCTTACTTTACCATCTGAAAGTAGTAACTCTATTAATTCTTTATTAATATTTACTACATCTTCATATACTTTAGCCTTTAATATTTCATTTTTCTCTGAAATATATTTTTTATTTGATTTTAATAAATTTTCTACTTTTTGGTTTAACATTCTATCCTCCTATTTTCCCCAAAAAACTCCTGCCTTTTATTAAAAATTTCTAATTTAAACTTTTAAAATTTTGATTTAGAAAAAAATTCAAATATTTAAAACTATCTTTCTCTCTCGAATTTAACTTCCACTTCCTTCCCCAAAAATGCTATTCTAACTTTCAAAATATTATTAATCCCAGCATTTTTCAGCATAGAAGCATATTCTCTTTTTCCTCAATTTGCTGCAATGCAATTTCACATTCCTTCTCAAGTTTTTGGTAAATTTCATCTTCATTCAAATTTTCTTTGGAATTTACAGCTTTTCCAAATACTCAGTCAATGAAGTCGCTTTACGTCCCAACACTTTTTCAATGTCATTTGAAACACCAGCTTGTTCACCTTCGGCAATTGCAGTATAAGTCGAAACCCACGAATCATATTCCCATTGTTCGGCTTTCCAGATTTTACGTGATTCATAAGCCTCTTCTACTGTTTCAGGAATATACTTAATTTCTTTACCTAAATATTTACTTACAAGTTTTGTAATTTCCTCCATTGTCAATTCTTCAGGTCCTGTCATATTCAAAGTCTGATTTTCCCATTTTTCTGGATTTTCCAAAATTTTAGCAGCCACTTCTGACACATCCGAACGCACCACAGCCGAAACTTTACCATTTCCAGCAGGCCCTTTTATTTCACCGTACTCTCTGCACATATCTACAAAGAAATCCACATAAAAATTATCTCTCAAAAATGTATATTTAAAGCCATTTTCTTTAATGTATTCCTCAGTTGCATAATGATCTCTTCCCAATGTAAATATGGAGTTTTTTGAAGCATTGTAAAATGAAAGATAAACAATGTGCGACACTCCAGCTGTTTTAGCAGAATCAATAAAATCCTTATGCTGCTGAACACGGTCAGGATTTTCAGAACCCGACACCATAAAAAGCACATCAATCCCTTCAAGCGATTTTATAGTATCTTCTGACTTGTCGTAACTTGATTTAAAAACATCAGAAAATCCCATTTTTTCAGCTTTTTCCTTGTTTCTAGCCAAATTTCTCACTTTTATGCCATTTTCTTTGCATAATCTTGAAACCATGCCACCTAAATTTCCTGTCACTCCAGTTACTGCTATTTTAGTCATTTTATTTTCTCCTCTTTTTCCATTTATCCCTTTACAACAATATTAACCAGCTTATTAGGCACAACAATTACCTTAACAACTTCTTTTCCATCAACAAATTTTTGAACTTTTTCTGAAGAAAATGCCAATTTTTCAGCATCATCTTTTGAAATTCCAATTTGTGCAGGAATCATATCTCTTACTTTTCCATTTACTTGTAAAACTAAGTTAAAGTTGTTTTCCACAGTTAATTTTTCATCAAATGTTGGCCATTCTTCCTCAAAAGTAAGAGTTGTATTTCCTAAATCACTCCACAATTCATCTGCTACGTGCGGTGCAAAAGGTGCAATTAATAAAATCACTTTTTCAAGAACTTCGTGCCATACTTTTTTACTTTCTGACGAAATGTCGTTTTTGTCAATTACATTTTGCTTGTAAGTTGTCATATCGTTTAGAAGTTCCATTATTGCAGCGATTGCTGTGTTAAAGTGGAAATCGTCCTCAATGCTGTCTGTAACTTTTTTCACTGTCTGATGTAATTTTTTCTGAATTTCCTTGTCTTTTTCGCTTCTTGCGTCTAGATTAATTCCATAATTGTTTTCCTTTGATGCATTTTTATCAGCAAAATCAGCTGTTGATGAAATTAACAGATAAAGTCTGTTTATAAATCTATAAGCTCCAGCAAGACCGTTCATATTCCATTCCAATTCTTTTTCAGGCGGTGCAGCAAACAATGTAAACACTCTTGAAGAATCAGCTCCATATTCCTTCACAATTTCTTCTGGATCTACTCCGTTATTTTTAGATTTACTCATTTTTTCAACTTTTGTTGCCAATTCTTCTCCAGTTTCCTTAGAAACAGGCTTTCCTTCCTTCATTTCTACTTCTCTTGGGAACAAGTATCTTCTTTCATTTTGAGAATAGTAAGAAGGCCCTAAAACCATTCCTTGTGTCAATAAACGCTTAAATGGCTCATTTGTATCAACATATCCTAAATCTCTTAGTGATTTGTGGAAAAATCTTGCATAAAGCAAATGCATTACCGCATGCTCAATTCCACCGATATATTGATGAACTGGAGTCCAATTATCTGCATCTTCCTTTTTAAACGGCTCTTTATCATTGTGAGAATCCAAATATCTCAAGTAATACCATGAAGAATCAACGAAAGTATCCATTGTGTCCGTTTCTCTTCTCCCTTTTTTCCCATTTGGCAAAATCACATTTTTAAATTCCTCAGAAGTTTCAAGTGGATTTCCTTTTCCGTTAAACTCAATATCTGTAGGCAGTTTCACAGGCAAGTTTGCTTCTTCTTCCAAATAAATATTTCCATCTTCATCATAAATCACAGGAATTGGAGTTCCCCAGTATCTTTGTCTACTGATTAGCCAGTCATGAAGCCTATAATTTACAGTTGCCTTACCTTTTCCTAATTTTTTCAGCTTTTCTACAATCTTGATTTTTCCATCTTCATTTGAAATTCCATCAAATTCTCCAGAATTAGTCATAATTCCATTTCCAGTAAAAATATTTTCAAATGTTTCTTCAAGTGTCAATTCATGCACATTCCCATCTTTATCCACAGGATTTACTACAATTTTAATTGGCAAGTCATATTTTTTTGCAAAAGCCAAGTCTCTTGCATCATGGGCAGGCACAGCCATAACCGCTCCAGTCCCATAATCTATTAATACATAGTTTCCAATCCATAACGGTACTTTTACATTATTTATTGGATTTATAACATAAAGTCCTGTAAATACACCCTCTTTTTCCTTATCTTCAGCAGTACGGCTAATTTTATCCTCATTAATCATAGCCTCGACTTTTTCCCTAATTTCAGGATTTTGCTTCAAAATAACCTCTTCCACTAACGGATGTTCAGGTGCCAATGTCAAGTAAGTCGCCCCAAATAATGTGTCCGCTCTCGTAGTAAACACAGTTATTACAACTTCACCTTTTTCATTTTTTACAATATTCTCGTTATTTCCTTTATAATCAAAGTCCAAAATAAAGTCTACTTCCGCTCCTGTTGATTTTCCAATCCAGTTTTTCTGCATAGCAAGCACCTGTTCAGGCCAATGTCCTCTAAGCTCTTCATGTCCTTGCAATAATTCTTCTGCATATTCTGTAATTTTGAAATACCATTGCGAAAGTTCCTTCTGAATTACATCAGTTTTACCGTGACGCCAGCATTTTCCACCTTCAACCTGCTCATTCGCAAGTACGGTATTACAGTCTGGACACCAGTTTACATAAGACTTTTTCTTGTAAACAAGCCCTTTTTTATACATTTCAATAAAAAATTTCTGATTCCATTTATAGTATTCTGGAGTATAAGTGCTAAGTTCTCTGTCCCAGTCATAAGAAAGCCCCATAAGCTTCATCTGTCTTCTCATATTGTCAATATTGGCCTTTGTCCATTTTCCAGGATGTGCCCCATTGTCAATAGCAGCATTTTCTGCAGGTAATCCAAAACTGTCCCATCCAAATGGATGCAGCACATTAAACCCCTTCATCTTCTTATATCTAGCAATCGCATCTCCAATCGCATAATTTCTCAAATGCCCAACATGAAGCTTTCCAGATGGATACGCAAACATCTCAAGTACATAATAATTCTCTTTACCATCAACTTTATTTTCCGATTTAAAAACATCTCCTTCAAACCATTTATCTTGCCACTTTTTCTCAATTTCCGACGGTTTGTATTCCTTTATCATTGCTTTCCTCCAATTTTTTAGTATTTAGTTCTACAATATTTTTTATCTTAGTAGTTTATAATGTAATTATTGTACTATATTTTAGGCTTTTTGACAATTAATTTTATTTTATAACATCTTTTATAATTTTCAAAATATCAGCACTTTTTATTTGTTTCCTAAATTTTATATTTATTCCTTCACCAGACATTATTTCAAAAAACTTTTCAGCACTTTCTATCTTTAATTTTTCTTCACTATGCTTAATATTTGAAAATAAGACATTTTTTACCTATTCTTCCTTTCCATCCCAATAAATCACAACTACATTCATTTCAAATTTTTTCTCAACTTTTACCATTTCTTTTACTGATAGTTCCAAAATTTGTTCATTCTCATAAGATAAATTTTCTCCGACAAAAATGATAGAGCTATCCATTCCAGCTTCAATCAGTGTTTCCGATATTTTCTGCGGTGTATTTTTGTTATCTGTCAAAAGTCCAATTTTACGAAATTCTCTTAACTTTTGGACATAATCCATTTCTCGTCCATGAACACTAGATATAAAAGCATTATTCCAATAATCAGAAATTTTAGCAAACATATATTGAATTGAAGAAATTCCAGGTATTACGTTTAATTCGCTAGCCTCAAAATGTTTTCGCATAAATGTTAGCATACTATAAAAGCCTGTATCTCCTGATAGAATTAGTGACATTTTTTTATCACGGTTTTCTTTTATAAAATCTAAAACTCGCTGTAAATCAGCATTAATGTAGCAGTATTCTTTGTTTTCTGCATATTTTCCAAGGCTTTCAATATGTCGTTTTCCACCGATTATTACATCTGATTTTTCAATTTCTTTTAATACAACTGGTAAAGTGTAGTCCAAATTTCCAGGTCCTAATCCAAGTACATTTATTTTATTTTCCATTTTCTCTCCTAAATAAATTTTTATTATTTCCATTTTTATCTGTATTTATTATACCCTATATAAATGAAAAGTTAAAGAAAAAAGACTGTTTTTTTCACAGTCTTTTAAATTATTTTTTTATTAAAGTGCTGTAATAAAAGTCAAAAATCCTAATATTACCCCTGCTGCATTTGGTACAATTAAAATATAATCTTTTTTAGGTTCTTTAGTCCATCCATAAATTACCCATATCAAGCAAGAAACTGAGGCAGTAAGAGGTTGCCACGGCTGTGCTTTTGCTCCTCCTATATTGGCAATAATCTGCGGAATATACGTTATAAATACAAATACTCCAATAAATGCCCCTATTGAACCAACAATTGTGTTAATTTTGCTTTTATTCATTTTTCCTCCCAGTATTTAAATTTATGATAATTTTTATCACAGTTCAAATTATAACATAATTTCTAATTTTTTCAAAGTCAAAAAATTAAATTATTTGTTTAAGAAAAAGATTTTAAATTATACTCAAACCTACTTAAAATTAAACTACTAAA
>NZ_CALHQO010000176.1:0-7746 GCF_938036635.1 uncultured Leptotrichia sp. | reverse complement strand
TATATATTTATAAAATACAGCCAAACAACTTTATAACAATTGCTTGACTGCCACTTTCCATATTTAAAATTATTTTTAGAAGTTGTAACTTACACCAACATAATATGTTCTTTCAGCTTCTGGGATATATGAATCTCCATTTTTATATCTGTAATATTTTTTATCAAATACGTTTTTAACTCCTGCTTGTACTCCTAAACCTGTTTTATGAGCATAACTTACTCCTAAATCTGTTGTAGAATAACCTTTTATTTTTTCATAGTTTCCATCTACGGAATTTGAGAAGTAATTAAAATCGGCTGTCAGATTTAATCCTGTCAATACTTCATAATTAGCTCCTAAAGTTGCTTTTGTTTTCGATACATAAGGTATTTTTTTGTTTTTATCTGCACCTTTGCTAATTTTTGCATCTACATAAGAAACTGATTCATTTATTCTAAATGTCCCAAAATATTGCTCTGCAAATAGTTCTACACCTTTTCTTTCTGTTTTCTGCAAGTTTTTATATGTCCAGTTTAATCCATGTCCACCTGGCACATCAATTAAAATTTCGTCATTTTTCTTAGTATAAAATCCTGTCAAGCTTACAAATGAAGGTCCAATCATATCTTTTATACCAATTTCATAAGTATCGTATTTTTCAGACTTCAGATTGTTTAGCACATATCCTTTTGTAATTGATTTATCAACCATTTCTGTTGGACTTGGAGATCTGTATCCTCTTTCATATTTTGCATAAACATTTCCCGTATCAGAATATTTAAAATTTAATCCTGTTTCATAAGCATTGTTACTCTTTTTAGTGTTTTTATTTATAACATTTCTTCCATCTGTTCTGTGAATATCATAATCAGCATGTTCATATCTATAACCTAAAGTTCCCTCAAGCTTATCTGTAAGAGAGTGTCTTCCTTGAACAAATGCTGAATGAGTATTTTTTTGCAAATCAATGTCTATAGTAGATGTTGGGAATAATCTACTGTTTCTCATATACATTGCGCCATAAGAACTTCTATTTGAATTATTTTTTATATATTCGTATCCAAAGATTACATTTCCTGAACCATAGTTGTATTTACCTTTTAAGTCAACTCCTGTTTTTCTATCTTTAAACTGTCCATCCGTCTTATGAGTCATTCTTCCAGCTGGAGCTTCCTGATCATAATCTCTAATTGTTTTCTGATTGTATCCTAACAACGAGAAAGTTAAATTGTCAGTAGGCTTGATTTCATAATTTAGGCTGTATTCTGTTCTATCCAAATCAGATTCTGTCAAAGTTGTTCCTGCCTGTTTTCTATCATTATTTAACTGTGCTTTAGTTATACCGTCGGATTCTTTTGACTCTTCCTTGTATCTTGTGGCTTTAAATCTTAATGTCTGATTATCACTGATGTTATATGTAAATCCACCTCTTAGATTTTCGCCATCTCTTTTATCTCCACGTCTATACCCATTTCCATTAATATTTTCATATCCCAAATCTAATAAGAAATTATCTGCAAATTTTATGCTTGTTCCAAACCCTAATTTATTTGTGTCAAATGAACTGTTTTGATAGTAAACCTTATTTTTTACAGGCTCTTCTTGCGTTTTCTTTGTAATTACGTTAATTACTCCACCAGCAGTTCCTCCACCGTAAAGTACAGTCCCTCCACCGTTAATAATTTCTATTTTTTCAATATCTTCAACTGAAATTGAATTTAGAGGTAAAATTGCATGCGACATATCAAGTATGTTTAAAGGAGACCCATCCACAAGAACTTTTACATTTTTAGCAGCTCCCTGAACTCCCTGTCCTCTTACATCCACAATATATCCAAATCCATTATTCACAAAATTTACACCCGGTGTACGCTTTAATATCTCTTCTATAGTGTTATACCCTTTATTGCGTATATCCTGAGATGTTACAATTGTAGTATTCTTAATTTGATTGCTCTGTACATCATCAAATCCCGTAGCTGTTACTACTGATTCTTCCAATTTTACATTAAATGTGTCATTGTCATCTCCAAATGCTATCATTCCAGCTACAATGAAGCTTAAAATTGCTAATTTTTTTAACATATTTTCTCCTTATTCTAAAATATTAAATTATTTAATTTCAGTTGATTTTCATCCAAAAAATATTTTGATTATAAAAATATTTTACTAAAAAATATTATACATGTCAATATTTACTTTTCGAAAAAATATGCTATAATAAAAATACTTGAAACTCTAATAAAAGATTTCGGAGGTGTTAGAAATGGGATTTCATGAGATTAAAATTCAGGATTTTGATTTAAATCCTTTTACAAGTACAGGTAAGGACTGGAGCCTTGTCACGGCGGGAGATGAGAATGGGATAAATACAATGACTGTCACGTGGGGAATGATGGGCTATCTTTGGCGAGGTCCTGTTATTTCGGTTTATATAAGACCTACAAGATATACTAAAAAATTTGTAGATGAGCAAAATTGTTTTTCTTTAAGTTTTTTTAATGGTTATAAAAAGGAACTTCACGTACTTGGACTGAAATCAGGAAGAGATGTAGACAAAATCGCAGAAGTTGGATTTAATCCAATATTCTTAGATGGTGTTCCTGCATTTGAAGAAGCAAAATTAGTTATTGTAGCCGAAAAATTATATATAGATGATATAAAACCTGAAAACTTCATAGATAAGAGCATACCTGAAAAACTATACACAAAGGAAGAGCCTCATATAGTTTATACAGGAAGGGTAAAGAAAATATACGTAAAAGACTGATTTTTATTATCTGCATAAATAAATACAATTAAAGGGAAACTCTTAAATTGAGTCCCTTTTTTTATTAAAAGAAATTTCTTAGAAATTTATTGACAATCATTGGTTTGTCTGATAAAATTTTATGGGCATAAAGTTCATTTTTTTAGAAATTTATGCTGATTTTATATTTTATGGAGGTGAATGTTTTGAACGAAGAAGTCCCGGAAGAGAAACTGAATAATCTAAAATTTACTAACCTATGCAAATAAAGGGAATATCTTCGTGTTGTTATTCTCCTTATTTTAATTTGCATAAGAAGTAAAAAACTTTAATAAATTGCAAAAAAGAAAGGAGATAACGATGGAAAACAACACTATTCAAACACTTATAAATGAAAAAAAATATTTTGAAATTAGAAAATATTTGAATGAATTAAATACTGTTGAAGTTTCAGAACTGTTAAATCAGTTTGAATCTTCTGAATTAATAATGATTTTTCGGCTACTTTCTAAAAACAGGGCAGCAGATGTGTTTTCATATTTGGATACAGAGCATCAAGAAATGATTATTAACACTATGACTGATGTTGAAACAAAAAATATATTTGATGAACTTTATTTTGATGATATTGTCGATATTATTGAAGAAATGCCATCAAATGTAGTAAAAAAGATTTTGAAAAATACTGACGCAAAAGATAGACATTTGATAAACCAATTACTAAAATATCCTGATAATTCAGCTGGAAGTATTATGACAACCGAATACATGGATTTAAAAAAGGATATGACTGTATCTCAAGCAATTTCAAAAATCAGAAATACTGTTGAAGACATGGAAAATATTTATACTTGTTATGTTATTGATGAAGTTAGAAAACTGGAAGGGGTAATTTCCTTAAAAGAACTTATTACAAGCGAAGATGACATTCCCATCCAAAGTATTATGAATAAAAATGTAATAAGTGTACACACAAATGATGATCAGGAAAAAGTCGCTGAAATAATAAAAAAATATAATCTTATTGTTCTTCCAGTTACAGATGATGAAAATAGACTTCTTGGGATAATTACAATTGATGATATAATGGATGTTGTGGAACAGGAAGCAACAGAAGATTTTCATAAAATGGCCGGAATTTCACCAGTTGAGGAGTCTTACCTTAAGACAAGCGCCTTTACTATGGCAAGACAGAGAATCAGCTGGCTTATTGTGCTTATGATTTCTGCCACATTTACAGGAAGAATTATAAAAAGCTACGAGGATGTACTGCAGTCTGTAGTTATACTTTCCTCATTTATCCCAATGCTTATGGATACTGGAGGAAATGCAGGAGCACAATCCTCAACCATTGTAGTCCGTGCTTTAGCATTAGGAGAAGTCAATATAAAAGATACTTTTAAAATACTAAGAAAAGAGTTTCTTATTTCATTTATAGTCGCCATTGTTCTGGCAGCAATTAATTTTCTAAGGATTATATCTTTGACAAAAACCCCTTTGAATGTTGCCATAACAGTTTCGGTAACTCTTGTCTTTGTAGTTATAATTTCAAAAATAATAGGTGCTTTCTTGCCTATCATTGCCAAAACATTTAAAATGGATCCAGCAATAATGGCAGGTCCATTAATAACTACAATACTTGATGCCTTAACTCTTACTATCTATTTTAGATTTGCAACTATATTTTTGAGCAACATCATAAAATAAATATTAAGTATCTATAAATAAAAAAATAGGAAAGTAAGGAGGAAAAATGAAAGAAATAATTGAAGCTCTTTTAAAAGAAAAAAAATACTTCGAAATAAAAAAACAATTAAATGAATTAAATACAGTTGAAATTTCTGATATATTAAACCAGTTCAAATCGCCTGAACTTGTGATAATGATTTTTCGACTGTTAAAAAAAGATAAAGCGGCAGATGTATTTCCATATTTGGATTCAGAACGTCAAGAAATGATTATTCATGCATCGACTGATATTGAAACACGTGAAATCTTTGACGAACTATACTTTGATGATATTGTTGACATTATTGAAGAAATGCCGTCTAATGTTGTAAAGAAAATATTGAAAAATACTGATAAAAAAGACAGACATTTAATAAATCAACTATTAAAGTATCCTGAAAATTCAGCAGGAAGCATTATGACAACTGAATATGTCAATTTTCAAAAAAATATGACTGTTTCAGAAGCAATTGAATTATTAAGAAAAACAGGAAAAGATAAAGAAAATATATATACATGCTATGTTACAAGCGAAAATGGAAAACTCGAGGGAGTACTTTCACTCAAAGAATTAATTGCAAAAAAAGACAATACAGTAATTGAAGATATTATGAACAAAAAATTTGTAAGCGTTCACACAGATGACGATCAGGAAGTTGTTGCAGATTTATTCAAAAAATATGATTTTATCGTTATGCCCGTTGTAGATCATGAAGGCAGAATTTTAGGAATTATCACAGTAGATGACGTAATGGATGTTGTCGATCAGGAAGTTACTGAAGATTTTCATAAAATGGCGGGGATTACTTCTTCTACTGATGATTCTTACTTAAAGACAAACGTTTTTACAATGGCAAGACAAAGAATTGGATGGCTTGCAGTCCTTATGATTTCTGACACAATTTCAGGAAATATAATACAGGGATATGAAAAAGTACTTGCAAAATCAATTATTTTGACAGCATTTATTCCAATGTTAATGTCAAGTGGAGGAAATGTTGGATCACAATCTTCAACTGTTGTAATCCGTTCACTAGCACTAGGGGAAATTTCTCCAAAAGATGCATTCAAAGTACTTAGAAAAGAATTTTCAATAGGTATTATGGTTTCAATAGTCCTATCAATTCTAAATTTTGTAAGACTAATTACTTTGGAAAAAATAAATCCGACAATCGCCTTTATTGTTTCAATAACTCTTGTATTTACAATAATAATCTCAAAAATAGTAGGAGCATTGCTTCCACTTGGAGCAAAAATTTTAAAAGCAGATCCAGCTGTTATGGCAACACCTTTAATAACGACTATTTCAGATGCTGTAACACTTATTATTTACTTTACTTTTGCAACGATGCTTCTAAAAAACCTTCAATAATATAAATCTAATGAAATACTGTCCATAAAATTATATAAGCATAGTATAATGTAGAAAAAATTGAAGGAGACATTTATGAAGGCAAAAATTTTAATTTTACTAAGCATGCTTTTATTTCTAGTAAGCTGTGGAACTCATCCTGCACAAAAAGATTTTGAGGAAAAAATGAAAATAATCCAATCAGGAGATATGTCAAAATTTGGCAAAGCTGAAGGAAATGTTAGTACTATTTTAGAAAATTTTAGCAAAGTATACGGTGAAGGAATGAAAAAAATAACTTACAAAGTTAATAAAGTCGAGTCAAAAGGAAACACAGCTACAATAAATGTTACTGTAAAAGCTCCCAATTTATCTTCATATATAGGTGAACTTCAAACTAGGCTCTCTGAAAGAATGTCTAAATCCATGCCCCAAAATAACGAAGATTTACAAAAAGAAATTATGCAAGTTGGAAAAGAATTCTTTAATGAGAAATTTAACAGCAAAGATTTAAAATATTTAGAAAAAACACTAGATGTAAAATATGTAAAAAATGGTAAAGACTGGGTAATTAGCGATGAAAATGAAGAATTTTTTAAAATAATTACTTTTGGAATTGCTAATTAAAATATGAATTTTCTTATCATTATAAGTACTCTAATTTTAATTAATTGGAGTATTTTTTTATGAAAATAAGGAATTTCATTAATCTTCTTTTTTTTATGTTTCTATAAAAAAACCGCACCTCTTATCTCGTGTTCAAGATTTTAGATGCAGTTCATTTTTCCTATTTTTTAAATTAATATTTTGTAATCAGATACTCAAATGCTCCTAATGCAGCTTTTGCACCTTCTCCCATTGCAATAATAATTTGTTTTTGTCTGATGTTTGTAACATCTCCCGCAGCAAAGATTCCAGCCACAGAAGTTGAATTATTTTCAGGATTAATTACAATTTCTCCAATTTTATTTGTTTCAACCAAGTCTTTTACAACTTCGCTTCTTGGTGACAACCCAATTTCCACAAACATACCTTCTACATTCAATGTTTTTTCTTCATCAGTTTCTCTACTTTTATAAACAATGCTTTCAACAAATTCATTTCCGTTTACTTTAACTGTTGCAGAATTTAAAATAGTTTTTACATTTGGCTGCTCAGCTAATTTTTCCTGTAGAACTTTATCTGCCTTTAATTCTGGCATAAATTCAATTAGTGTAACTGATTTTGCAATTCCAGACAAGTCAAGCGCTGCTTCCACACCTGAATTTCCCCCACCAATTACAGCCACATCTAGCCCTTTATAAAAAGGTCCGTCACAAGTTGAGCAGTAATGCACTCCCTTACCAACATATTCGGCTTCTCCAGGAATATTTAAACTTCTAGGTTTTGCTCCAGTTGCTACAATAACTGTTTTTGTTTTATAACTTTTCCCATCATCAGTTACCAAAATCTTATCTTTTCCATCTTCTTTTATCTCTTTTACTAAATGACCTTCCTTAAATGCGATTTCATGCTCTTTTAAATGTTTTTCCAAAGTTTCCGCAAATTTAGCTCCAGTTGTCAAAACAGTTCCGATAATATTCTCAATTTCATTTGTATCAAGAACTTGTCCACCAATTTTCACTCCAACCATCGCTACATTAAGCCCTTTTCTAGCCGCATAAATTGCTGCAGAGACAGCCGCAGGCCCAGAACCAACTACAGTTACATCATAAAGCTTATTTTCATCAATTTTTACTAATTTTCCTCCATCTAAAGCACCAAGATTCAAGCTAAAATCCATTTTCCATACCTCCAAATTTAATTTTTATTTATTTCATAATAATTCATTTAATTTTGTAATCATTACAATTTATTTTAATATAATTTTCTAAAATTGTCAACAGTAAAATTTTAACTTTAATAAATGTTATATTTAATTTATTAACAATTTCCA
>NZ_CALHQO010000175.1:0-5736 GCF_938036635.1 uncultured Leptotrichia sp. | reverse complement strand
ATTTCTTATAAAAATAAAAAATTATAGTTCAATTAATAACTTCTTCAATTCATTCATTTTATCCCTCAATTTAATAGCTTCTTCAAAATTAAGCTCCTCAGCCAGTTTTTTAATCTGCTTGTCGAGTTTCTTAATTTCCTTTTCCACATCTTTTTCGCTCTTATACTGCTTGATTGCTTTGTTTGCTTCATTTTCTTTTTCAATTTCATAGTCTACGATTGACTCTGCGATTTCTCTTACGATTGATTTTGGATTAATGTTATTTTCCAAGTTGTATTTTTCCTGAACTTCACGCCGTCTGTTTACTTCGTCAATGGCTTCCTGCATGGAGCCTGTTATTCTGTCAGCATATAGGATAACGTGTCCTTCTACATTTCTTGCGGCACGTCCCATTGTCTGAATTAAAGATCTTCTGGAACGTAAATATCCTTCCTTGTCTGCTTCCAAAATTGCCACTAATGAAACTTCTGGAATATCCAGCCCTTCCCGCAGCAAGTTTATTCCAACCAGAACATCAAATTCACCTTTTCTCAATCCTCTTATTATCTCTGTTCTTTCTAGCGTGTCAATGTCAGAGTGCATATATTTTACTTTTATTCCGTATTCCAAATAGTAATCTGTCAGTTCTTCTGCCATTTTTTTTGTCAAGGTTGTAACTAAAACCCGTTCTTTTCTTGCCGTTCTTGTTTTTATTTCATCCATCAAGTCATCAATTTGATTTTTTGTTTCACGAATGTCAATACTTGGCTCTACAATTCCTGTTGGACGGACAAGCTGCTCTACAACCTCACCATTTGAATGTTCCAGCTCGTAATCGCTTGGAGTGGCTGAAATATACACAGCTTGTGGAACTTTTTCAAAAAATTCCTCAAATTTTAATGGACGGTTGTCGTAAGCACTCGGAAGCCTAAATCCATTGTCAATTAAAGCCTTCTTTCTTGCTCTATCTCCCTTATACATTCCATTTATCTGCGGAACTGAAATGTGCGACTCATCCAGAAATACGACCAAATCCTCTGGAAAATAGTCAATCAACGTATCAGGCGCTTCTCCTTCACCCTTTCCAGTCAAATATCTGGAATAGTTTTCCACACCTTTACAATAACCAATTTCTTCAATCATTTCTAAGTCATATTTCGTTCTTTGCTCAATTCTCTGTGCTTCCAGCAGTTTTCCTTCCTTTTGGAAAAAATGCACTCTTTCTTCCATTTCCTTTTTTATTGCCTCAAACATCACTTTTGTATCTTCATTTGTCAAATAGTGAGTTGCAGGCATTATTGTGATTCTTTTTATATTTCTAATTTTCTGTCCAGTAAGCGTATTAATTTCTGAAATACTTTCCAAATCATCTCCAAAAAATTCAAAACGGTACCCTGTATCCTGATAAGATGGATGTAAATCAAGAATATCACCTTTCACACGGAATTTTCCACGCTCAAATGCAATATCATTTCTCTCGTATCTAAGTGAAATCAGCCTTTTTATAAGCTCATTTCTCTCAAATCCAGTTTCCACATCAATCGGAATCGATCTCTTTTTATATGCCTCTGGCGACCCCAATCCATAAATTGCCGAAACTGAAGCCACAATAATGACATCTCTTCTATTCAAAAGTGCCGCTGTTGCTGCATGCCGCAATTTATCAATCTCATCATTAATTGAAGAGTCCTTTTCAATATACGTATCAGTTTGCATAATATACGCTTCAGGCTGGTAATAATCATAATAAGACACAAAATATTCAACAGCATTTTCAGGGAAAAACTGCTTATATTCATTGTAAAGCTGTGCCGCAAGTGTTTTATTTGGTGCCATTATCAAAGCTGGACGATTTATTTTCTCAATAACATTCGCAACTGTAAATGTCTTTCCCGATCCTGTAACCCCAAGCAAAATCTGATCTGTAATCCCATCTTCCAAGTTTTCCACAATCTTTTTAATAGCCTGAGGCTGATCTCCAGTAGGCTTAAATTTTGAATGTATCTTAAAATCCATCTCTATTTTCCTCTTTCTTTTTTTCAAAATTCTCTTTTATTAATTGTTTCCAAAATTTAAACTCATATTTCTACTTTCTCTATAGATATGTATTTTCAAGCAAATTTTTTATAAAAATTAAAAGAAATTATTATTAACCAAATAGAATCTAAAATAACTGTTATTTTATTTTATAACCCATTTCATCAAGAAATTTCTTATTTTTTCTCCATTTCTTCTTAACTTTCACCCACAATTTCAAATTAACCTTCAAATCAATCAGATGCTCAATCTCACGTCTAGCCTCTGTCCCAATTTTCTTAAGCATAGCCCCATCTTTTCCAATAATAATTCCTTTTTGGCTATCTCTTTCAACATAAATATTTATATCATATTTTCTAATTGTAGGCTTTGTTTCTACATTAATAATCTCCACAGCCACACTATGCGGAATTTCATCTTTTGTATGATGTAAAATTTTTTCTCTGACTGTTTCCACAACAATCTTATTTACTGGTAAATCTGTATAGTAATCTTCTGGATAAAACCATACATCATTTGACAAATATTTCTCGGCAACTTCAAATATCTTATGAATTCCAATTGCATATTCCGCCGTAAGAGTTATTATTTCATCAAACTCTCCCAATTTTTCACGAATTTCCTTTTTCTTCTCCTCAATTTCCTCATCCGTCATTTTATCAATCTTATTAATAACAAGCACAATCGGTGTCTTCACACTTCGCACATTTTCATTAACAAACATATCTCCAGTTGAAATTTCCTGTGTCCCATCCAGCATAAACATTATCAAATCCACATTTTCAAGTGCTTCTAGTGCCACATTAGTCATGTGTTCCCCAAGTAAATGCTTAGGTTTGTGAATCCCTGGCGTATCCACAAATATAAACTGATTTTCTCCAATATTTACAATCCCTTTTATCTGATCCCTAGTCGTCCCAGCCTTATCCGACACAATCGCAACTTTTTCTTTCACAAGTTTATTCATAAGTGTAGACTTCCCAACATTTGGACGCCCAACAATTGTTATAAATCCTGATTTCATTCTTTCTCCAATTCTGCTTTTTATATTTTTTTTACAAATTCCGATTTCAGCTTCATCGCACCAAAACCATCTATTTTACAATCAATGTTATGAACTCCATCATCAATTAATCTTATATTTTTAACTTTTGTCCCTCTCTTCAAGTCTGATGATGCACCTTTTACTTTCAAATCCTTAATGATTGTAACGCTGTCTCCATCCTGCAAAATATTTCCGTTTGAATCTTTCACAATGTTTTCATCACTGCTTTCTTCTCCATTTTCAGCCCATTCATAAAAGCATTCTGGGCAAACTAGCATATTTCCATCCTCATAAACATATTCTGATCCACATTTTGGACAATTTGGTAAACTCATATTCTATCTCTCCCTTTCAAATTTTATTATTTTTTTATCATATCATTATACCACGAAACAGGAACTTATAAAATATATTTATTATCATAATTTTCATTTATACTGCTAATAACATTCTTAAATCTATTTCTATGATTATTTTATTGCTTAGTATTAAAAGAACTTGAGCACATATCAATTTTTGCAGTAAACAACGGCATTACAAAAAATGTTATAAAAAATAACATTCCATAATATGCAAAAACCGTCCACAACGGTACTTTTCCATTGATACTAATCTGTAAAAGTGGAATTTTGCTTCCAGCGGAAATAAATCCTTCAAAAGCCTTAAAAATAACTTCTGTAATAAAAACAACTAGGCTGTTAAATAAAGATAATTTAAAAATATTTAGAAGTACAGCCAAAAATAAACATTGTATAACAACTGTTCCAATCGGTATTCCCACAATGTTTAATAAAAATGAAAATAATGGTAATTTTTCAAAATAATACAAAAATAAAGGAATGCTCGTAATTTGTATTGTTAAACTTAAAAATATCAAATCTACAGTATTTCTCAATACTTCGTTTTTTATTTTATCCAAAACCTTTTTTTCATAAAATTTCTTAAATTCAGGATTGACAAAAATTATTGCTATAACAGCTGCATATGAAAGCTGCATTGAAATATCAAAAAGTGAATACGGATTTAGCACAATTATAACAATAAACGACACCAGCAGGGATTTTTTACTGTCTTCCTGCTCAAATAAAATTCTTGCCAAAATCATCATCGCTCCCATAATATAGGCACGTAAAATTCCTGGAGAAAATCCAATTAATGCACAATAGAAAGTTAGTGCCACAAGTGCCATCAGATATTTAAATCTATACCCTAGCGACATCCCGTCCAAAATTTTCACAATCCCAATCACAACCAAACTTATATGAGTCCCAGAAATTACAATCAAATGAGCCAGTCCCGTGTATTTAAACTTATCCTTCATATCCTTAGAAACTTCCGCCTTTTCTCCCAGAACCGCAGCACGTGAAAAAGCATACAAATTTTCTTCAGTTATAAACAAATTATCAAAAATCTCCAAAATATATTTACGAACTCCATTTAATCGTGATTCTTTATATCCTAACACTTTCCCTTCAATCTTAATATTGCCATTTTTATTTACAACTTTCCTAATTTTGTATCGCATAAGGTAAAATCCATATTCAAGCCCCTTCTTATTCTCAATGCTCGCCTGACTTTTCAAATATTTGTTATTAACCTTCAAGACACTTCCACGATTTCCATCAATCTTCACATAAAGTGTCTTTTCTCCAGAAAGTTCTCCCTTAAAAGTAACAAAATTCAGATAAAACACAAACAAAAAAATCGCTGCCAAAATTAAAATTCCAAATTGCCAAGTTCTTTTCACTTCTTCAATTCCTATTTCCATATTAAAAAATTTTACTAAATTTTGTTTCCTGCGTGAAAGTTCAGATTTTATATACTTTTTTCTAGCTTCTTTTTCTCTCAATTTCTGCATTTCTAAAATATATTTGTCAAATTCCTTATTTTCAAATTTATTTACGTTTTCTTGAGTTTGAATATTGTTATTATTTTTACTCACTTTTGTATTTCCAGAATTTTTTATATTTTCATTTTTATTAGATTTTTTCACGATTTTACGAAATTTTATATTCTCAAAATCTATTTTTTTATTGTTTTGTCCAGTTGTTGTATTATTCTCAAAAATTCCCCCACTTTTCAACTTAAATTTCCTCCTCCCACAAGTTAGCCTTTGAATAATCATCCGAAAGATTAATTGGCTTTTTAGCCCTGTAAATACTTATAATCGGATATTTTGCCGCATTTATTGTGTTTGTGGAAATCCTGTAATAAATTTTTTCTCCCTTTTTATCCAGCAAATAAACGGAAAATCCTTTTTCAAAATTCCCTTCATTTGTGGTACGTCTTCTAAAATCAGCATTTTTATTAGAATTATTTGTCATATACGATAAGTTTTGAGAAATCTCCATTTTGTCTATAATATCCTTTTTCCCATTTTTTTCATCCAAAAAATAGGCCCTCTTTTCAGACATTTTAAAATCCAGCACATATTCCTTCCTGTTGTGCTGTGCATACTGTTGAATTTTTCTAATAAACTGGCTAATATTCCTCTTCTGAATTGCAAACTCCTGATTCTGCCTCTGTTTCTCTAAATTCACAGAAACCACCATAAACAAAATCGCCATAATCGAAATGTACAGCAAAACCTCAATAAGCGTAAACCCATTGTTATCCCTTTTTATTTTCATTTTTCTCCTAATTAAATTAAGTTATAGTGTCTTAAAACGTATAAA
>NZ_CALHQO010000174.1:0-6487 GCF_938036635.1 uncultured Leptotrichia sp. | reverse complement strand
TCCAGTCTACTGGGATTTCTCCCAGTTTTTTCTTCTCTCAAAACTTCCCCAAAACAAAAAAACCATCCCAAAAAGCCAAAAAACTTTTCAAGACAGTTTTCAAAAACAAATATTCTAATTTTTTATTTTTATCCTCCAAGATAAGCCTTTTTAATCTCTGGATTTGTAAGCAATTCCTTCCCTGTTCCTTCCAGAATTATTTTTCCAGTTTCCAAAACGTAGCCTCTGTCTGCAATTGATAGTGCCATATTGGCATTTTGTTCTACTAACAGCACTGTTACGTTTTCTTCTTTATTGATTCTTACAATTATATTGAAAATTTCTTGTACTAATAACGGTGCTAGTCCCATTGACGGCTCGTCTAGCAATAGTAGTGAAGGATTTGACATTAAGGCTCTTGCCATTGCCAACATTTGCTGTTCTCCTCCACTCATTGTTCCTGCCAGCTGTTTTTTACGTTCAGCAAGTCGTGGAAACAGTGAGAACATATGTTCCATATCTTTTTTTATTTGATCTGTATCATTTCTTGTAAATGCTCCCATTTCCAAATTTTCCATTACAGTCAATTCTGTAAAGATTCTACGTCCTTCTGGAACATGTGCCATTCCACGGCTCACAAGCTTGTAAGCATCAATGTTAGTTACATTTTCCCCACTTAGGGAAATTTCTCCCGATTTTATTGGTACAAGCCCTGAAATAGCGTGAAGTGTAGATGTTTTTCCTGCACCATTTGCACCAATTAGAGAAACGATTTCACCTTTTTTTATCTGAAATGAAATGTTTTTTATAGCGTGAATTCCGCCATAATATACATTTAAATCATTTACATTTAAAATATTCACTTTTCCTCCTTTTTGCTAATTTTATTTAATTTCTTCTTAAATTTTATTCTCCTAAATAAGCTGCTATAACTTCCTTATTATTTTGAATCTCATCAGGAAGACCTGAAGCAATAATTCTCCCAAAATTTAGCACATAAAGTCTTTCACAAATTCCCATTACTAAGTCCATATCATGCTCGATTAGCAGGATTGCAATTTTAAATTTATTTCTTATAAAGCTGATTGTATTCATTAGCTCTTTTGTTTCGTTTGGGTTCATTCCTGCCGCAGGCTCGTCCAGTAGCAATAATTTTGGATTTGTTGCCAAAGCTCTTGCTATCTCCAATTTTCTTTGCTGTCCATAAGACAGGTTTCCTGCAGTAATATTTGCCATTTCAGCCATATCAAAAATATCCAATAAATCAAGCGCCTTATCTGTTATTTCCTTTTCTTCCTTCCAAAATCTAGGAAGTCTAAAAATCGCTTCAAAAGTGTTATATTTCATACTGTTGTTAAGTGCCAGCTTTACATTGTCAAGCACTGTTAATTCCTTAAACAGCCTTATATTCTGAAATGTTCTGGCAACTCCCAAAGCAACTATCTGTGGAGTAGTTTTTTTATTTATACTAATCTGATTTATAGAAATATCCCCGTCAGTAGGTTTGTAAACACCTGTCAGCAAGTTAAATATTGTTGTTTTTCCAGCTCCATTTGGACCAATTAATCCAACTAGCTCACCTTCCTTAATTTCAATATTAACATTATCAACAGCTCTTAGACCTCCAAAAGATATTCCCAAATCTGTCGTTTTTAATAATGACATATTTTTATCTCCTATTTTACTTCATTTTTATATTTATCAAAAATATTTAATTCTAACTTTCATTTATTTAATTCTTGTTATTTTTATAATTTCTAAGTTTATTAATTCTTCTCTTTGTTCCTGCAAATGTAAATTCTTTCGTACCAAAAATTCCTTTTGGACGGAAAATCATTAATGAAATCAATATAATTGCATAAACTAAATATCTAAACTGCGAAACATCTCTCAATCTTTCATTTAGAAGTGTCAAAATCATTGCAGCGATAATCGCTCCTGTAATACTTCCAAGTCCACCTAGCACTACCATAACAAGAATTTCTATTGAGAATAAAAATCCAAATTTATCTGGTGTCAAAATTCCAATATTATGAGCAAATAACGATCCTCCAACTCCAGCAAAAAATGCTGAAAAAGCAAATCCATAAAGTTTTACACGATTTAATCCAATCCCTATATTTTCTGCCGCAATTTCATCTTCTCTAATTGACAGAATCTCTTTCCCTTTTCGAGAAGTCATTGCCATTGCGATTATAATAATCGAGATAACTACAATGAAATATGTATTTGAAAAATCTAGAATTGTTGGGATATTGTTAAGTCCAGTTGCTCCACCTAAAAAGTCCAGATTTTGAATAATATATTTTACAATTTCTCCAAATGCTAAAGTAATAATTGCAAGATAATCCCCTCTTAACCTTAGCGTACTTCCACCAACAAGAAATCCAAATACAGCCGCAACCAGCCCTCCAAACAATGATACCAGTATTAACTGTAAAAATGGCGGTAAATTATAATTTACGAGTATTTTTGAAATAAATGCCGCTGAATATCCACCAATTGCAATAAATCCAGCTTGCCCCAAATTAAGCTGTCCCATAAGCCCAACTGTTATGTTTAAGCTTACTGCAAATAAAACAAAAATTAATATGTTTATATATATTCCTTTTGTATAACTGAAAGCATCATTTGGATCAAAAGTAAAGCTTAGGACGATATAAAGTGCAATTATTGAAATAAATGTAACAACATAATTTTTTACTTTTAATTTGTTAAAATAGTTCAAATTTTGCCATTTATATTCTTTTGTTTCTTTATGCTTTTTTTCTGCACTATCTATATTTTTTGCTTTTACATCTTTATTAGTTTTTTCCATATTTCCCATTTTCCTCCTTTCAAATTATACTTTTTCCTTCATATTCTTTCCAAATAGTCCATTTGGTCTAAAAATTAGTATTAATATCAGTACACCAAATACAATAGGATTTGCCCAAGTTGTAAGCGATGAGCCTTTTACATATGCTTCAAGAAGTCCTAAGACATATCCACCAACCATAGCTCCTGGAATACTTCCTATTCCTCCAAATACAGCTGCAATAAATGCCTTCAATCCTGGCAACATTCCCATATATGGCTCAATTTGCGGATAAACAATCGCATACAATGCTCCACCCAATGCACCAAGCCCTGATCCAATTGCAAATGTTATGGCAATAGTTTTATTTACATTAATTCCCATAAGCTGTGCAGCTCCTGTATCCTGCGAAACTGCTCTTGTTGCTTTTCCTAATTTTGTATTTTTAATAAATAAATTTAAGGCAATCATACAAATTGAAGTAACTACAATTACAAATATTGTAAGCATGCTGATGCTTAAAAATCCTAAATTAATCTTGTTATTATTTGATAAAAATGCTGGTATATATTTCTGATCAATAACTTTTGGATTTGCTCCAAATATTATAAGTGCCAAACTTTCTAGCAAAAAGCTCATTCCAATTGCTGTAATAAGTGCCGAAATTTTAGGTGCATTTCTAATTGGACGATATGCAAAAAAATCAATTACAACTCCCATAATAGCACATAAAATAATTGACAAAACAATAGCCAGTATTAATGGCATTCCATTTGACACAGCGATAAGTGTAGCATAAGCTCCCACCATAAGTATATCTCCATGTGCAAAATTTATAAGTTTAACAATACCGTAAACCATTGTATACCCCAACGCAATAAGGGCATAAATACTTCCAGTCTGCAGTCCGTTAATAGTCTGTTCAATAAAGCTCTTTAACATATTTAAAAACTCCTCATACTTTTTACTTATACGTTTATTTTCTACTCATATACTTAGGCAACCTTAAAACTATACTCCTTACTTGTATTCAAAAAATTAGTATAATCTTAAAGCTGCTTACGTATATTTACCCAAATTAATTTCTTCTTTTTAGATAAAAAAAGTTCCAGAGTGTTAGAAGAAAAAAACTTCTCCTAACAACCGAACTTTATAATAATTATTATTTTCTATATTATTTTTAGAATTTTTCCTTCAATGTAAGTTTTCCATCTTTTACTTCAATAAATGTAACTTTTTTCTCAGGATTTCTTTCTGCATCAAATTTTAATGAACCAGTAACTAAAGTACCGTCAAATTTTTTGATTGCTTCTCTTATCGCATCTTTTGAAGACAAGTCAGAAACATTTTTTAATGCTGTTTCTAAAATAGTTCCTGTATCATATCCTAAAGCAGCGAAAATAATTGGATCTATTTTATATTCATTTTTGTATGCAGCAATGAATTTTTGTACATTTTGATCAGGATCGTCTGGTGCAAACTGACTTGCGAAAACTGCTCCATTTGCAACTTTTCCAAAGTTAGTCTGGATTCCGTCCCATCCATCTCCACCCATAAATTGAGCGTTTATTCCAAGTTCTTTTGCTTGTGTCAAGATTAATCCAATTGTATTGTAGTAATCAGGTACGAAAATTACTTCAGGATTATATCCTTTTACTTTTGTAAGTAATGCTCTAAAGTCTTTGTCATCAGCAGTATATTGTTCTTCTTTTACTTGAATTCCTTCTTTTTTAGCTTGTTCCTTAAATGCGTTTGCAAGCCCTACAGAATAATCACTTCCTGTATTTGTTAAAACTGTAACATTTTTACGTCCTTTTGATTTTGCATATTTTGCAACAACAACACCTTGATAAGGATCTGTAAATGTAGTTCTAAATACATAATCTTTTCCTTTTGTAATATCAAATGCAGTTCCAGTTGCTGTAATCATAGGAATTTTAGCTTGTTGTGCAAGCGGTGCGATTGCAAGAGATGGTCCAGATGTAACTTCTCCTACAAAGATGTCAATTTTGTCTTGTGAAACCATTTTTTTAAATGCATTAATTGCTTCCTGTACATCACCTTTACTATCTGCTTCTACAATTTCAATTTTTTTACCATTAATTCCACCAGCGGCATTTATTTCTTTTACTTTCAATTTAAATCCGTTTATTGTACTTGTTCCATATTGTGCCACGTTTCCAGTTAATGCTCCTATAACACCAACTTTTATAACATTCTTGTCCTTAGATGCTTTTGCTCCACAGCTTAGTACAAATAATGCCAATAATGAAACTAAAAATAATATTTTTTTCATTTTTGTTCTCCTCTGCTATATTTTTATAATTAATTTATTTTTTAAATTAAAATTTTTCTTTTAATGTAAGTTTTCCACCTTTTACTTCAATAAATGTAACTGCTTTTTCAGGATTTCTATCTGCATCAAATTTTAATTTTCCAGTTATAAGATCAATTCCACTAACTCCATTCATAGCTTCTCTTATAGATGGCCCTGTCAAATCTTTTGCTGATTTCAATGCAGCTTCCACAATTTCCACTGTGTCATATCCAAGTGCGGCAAACATTATTGGTTCTTTATGAAACTTAGCTTGGTAATCTTTCATAAATTTCTGAACATTTTCAGCTTTATCTTCTGGAGAAAATTGGCTTGCAAAAATTGCTCCTTCTGCAACTGCTCCAAAGTTAGTCTGAATTCCGTCCCATCCATCTCCACCAAAATATTGAGCTGTTATTCCCAAATCTTTTGCTTGAGAAATAATTAATCCAATTGTATTGTAATAATCAGGTATGAAGATAGCTTGCGGATTTTGTCCTTTTACTTTTGTTAAAATCGCTTTAAAATCTTTATCATCATTTGTATATTTTTCTTCAGTAATAGTTATTCCATCTTTTTTAGCTTGTTCTTTAAATGCGTTCGCAATTCCTACAGAATAATCATTTGAAGAATTTGTTAAAATTGCAATTGATTTTACACCTTTAGCTTTTGCATATTTTGCAGTAGCAGTTCCTTGATAAGGATCTGTAAATGTAGTTCTAAATACATAATCTTTTCCTTTTGTGACATCAAGGCTTGTAGCAGTTGCCGAAATCAAAGGTACTTTTGCTTGCTGTGCAAGTCCTGAAATAGCTTGTGATGTAGCTGATACAACTTCTCCAATTACAACACTCACTTTATCCTGTGAAACCATTTTTTTAAATGCATTCACTGATTCCTGAACGTCTCCTTTACTATCTGCAATGACAAGTTCAATTTTTTTACCATTAATTCCACCTGCATTATTAATAGCATCTACTTTAAGTTCAACACCTTCTTTTACTGCAGTTCCGTATTGTGCATAATTTCCAGTAAGCGGTGCAATAACTCCTATTTTTATAACATTTCCATCAGCTGATTTTTTCCCACAGCCAACGATAAATGCCGTGACTAATAACATCATCAGAAATATTTTTTTCATACTCTCATCATCCTTTCTCTCTTAAATTCTTTGCATCGTCAAAGCATTGTTAGAAAAACATATAATAAATATCAAATAAAATACTATTACTATTAATCTAAAACAAACTTTCACTTACTTATGTCTAATATTATATCATAAAAGGGTAAAGAAATGAAATTATTTTTAAAAATTTATTGTATACTCAAACTTTTTTTATAAAATCAATAAAAATAAAATCTACACAAACACCAAAATTCTTAATATAAACCGATAT
>NZ_CALHQO010000173.1:0-7993 GCF_938036635.1 uncultured Leptotrichia sp. | reverse complement strand
AACGAAGGGCATCGGCACCGTATTTCTCGATAACATCCATTGGGTCAATCCCGTTACCGAGAGATTTAGACATCTTGCGTCCTTGCTCGTCACGAATGAGACCGTGGATAAGAACGTTTTGGAATGGCTGACGGCCAGTGAATTCCAAGGATTGGAAGATCATACGAGACACCCAGAAGAAGATGATATCGTAACCTGTTACCAAGGTTGAAGTTGGGAAGTAGCAGTATTTCCGTCAGTTGATACTGGAGTGTGTGCTTTACAGCTGGCTAGATTTAATCAGGAAGCAGCAAGTTTTGGAGATGATGTTCAACTGCTTACAATCTCGGCTGACCTACCATTTGCATTAGGAAGATATTGTGCAGACAAAGGAATTAAAAACGCTTTAACAGCTTCAGACCATAAAGAGTTAGATTTTGGAACAAAATATGGATTTGTAATAAAAGAATTAAGATTATTGTCAAGAGGAACTGTTATTGTAGATAAAGACGGAATTATTAAATATGTGGAATATGTGAAGGAAGTTGCAGAACATCCAGATTACGAAAAAGCATTGGAAGTAATAAAAGAATTAACTAAATAAAAAAATAAATGGAGCCAAACTTATAAGAAAGAGTTTTCTCCATTTTTTATTGCTTTAATTTTATAAAAAAATATCCCAATCAATGACTGGGATACTTTTTTCAACTTTTTTATTATCTTCCAAGTTGCTGCTGCTGTCTTTGTTGTATAATACGTTGCTGCTCAATCGCACTAGGAGTTTTTACGAGCGTTACTGCCACCTCTGTTGGCTGTCCATTTCTATATACAGTTAATTTTATATTTTGTCCAACTTTTTTAGCGGCAATTTCTCCAACAAATGCACCTGCAGAGTTTACTTCTTTTCCATCAACAGCTGTAATAACATCATTTTTAGCTATTCCTGCTGCCGCGGCTGGACTATTTGGCACAACATCGACTATGAATACTCCGTTTGAAGATTTCAGATTAAGGGCTTTTACTTTGTCTTGATCTAAATTTCCCATAGACACGCCAATGTATGGTTTTTCAAATTTACCATTTGCGATAATTGAATCTTTGACTGTCATTGCCAAGTTTGCCGGAATAGCAAATCCGATTCCTACACTTCCTCCACTTTGTGAATAAATCGCAGTATTTACTCCGATAACTTTTCCTGTTATGTCAATTAATGGACCTCCACTATTTCCCTGATTGATAGCGGCATCTGTTTGAATAAAGTTTTCTATTTCTTCAATTCCAAGCGAGCTACGTCCTGCAGCACTTACAATTCCAACTGTCATCGAGTCGTTTAATCCCAATGGATTTCCGAAGGCTATTGACCATTGTCCGATTTGGACTTGATCTGAATTTGCAAATTCTAACGGTTTAAAAGTCTCATTTGAATCAATTTTCAGTACAGCGATGTCAACTTCAGGCGAAGTTCCTACAAGTTTTGTACGGTATTCACGTCCATTTGAGAATTTTACATAAATTTCATCTGCACCATCAATAACATGATTATTTGTAACAACATATCCATCCTTTGAAACAACGAATCCTGAACCTAGTGACCCTGATTCACGTTTTTCCTGTCCTCCAGAACGTCCAAAAAGCATTTCTTCCAGCGGATTATACGTATTTACTATAACAGTTTTTTTAGTTCTGATATTTACAATTGAATCTTTAACGCTGTTATGTACACTTACAAAAGCATCCTGTGTCTGTACGGCATTTTTAGTGTACTTTTGCAAATCTTCCTGAGAAATTGTCTTTTGCTGCTCAGTATCCGCTGTATTATTTTTATTTTCTACGTTATTTCCAGTTTTGTTGGAACAGCTTAAAATTAGAAATAACACTGAAAATAAAGCAAATTTTTTATTTCCCTTTTTTATAAAATTTATTTTTTTCATATTTATTTACCTCATTTCTAGTTTTACAATAAACCTATTTTTAAAATTTTTTTAGAATTAATCTCAAACTCTTGACTCTTCCAGTTTTTATGAGTTTGCTTCCTACAGGGCTGGATATATTTTAGTGAATAAAAATTTATTATTCTTATGATTTTTATTTGAATTTCATTTATTAAACCATATTTTTTGCAAATTCATAAATAACCTGCTATGCTTATTGTCTTTTTCCCCATAATATGTTATCCTATACTCAGTAAAAATTAAAAAAATATATAAAATCAAGGAGAAAAATTAATAATGTTCAATAATTTAGGAGACAGATTTAAGGATATATTTAAAAAAGTTAGCGGACAGGGAAAGTTGACAGAGAGCAATATGAAGGATGCTTTGAGGGAAGTACGTCTAGCATTGCTTGAAGCGGATGTAAACTATGGAGTGGCTAAGAACTTTGTAGCAAAAATTCGAGAAAAGGCACTAGGGGAACATGTTATTAGCGGAGTTAATCCTACACAGCAATTTATCAAGATTGTAAATGATGAACTTGTGGAAGTGCTTGGAGGTTCAAATGTCTCGATTGCTAAAGCTGATAAAAATCCTACTATTGTAATGCTTTCTGGACTTCAAGGAGCTGGGAAAACTACGTTTTCTGGGAAATTAGCAAAACATCTAAAATCAAAAGGAGAAAAGCCATTTCTGATTGGAGCAGATGTTTATAGACCTGCTGCGAAAAAGCAATTGAAGGTATTAGGAGAGCAAGTGAAAGTTCCTGTATTTACGATCGATGAAAGTACAGATGCGGTGGAAATTGTAAAACAGGGAATCGAGGCTTCAAGAAATGAGCATGCGACTTATGTGATTATTGATACGGCGGGAAGACTGCATATTGACGAACAGCTTATGAACGAACTGCAAGATATAAAGGACAGTTTTAATCCTAATGAAATTCTGTTAGTAGTTGATGGAATGACTGGACAGGATGCAGTTAATGTGGCAAAAGAGTTTAATGAACAGCTTGATATTACTGGAGTCGTGCTTACAAAACTGGATGGAGATACTCGTGGAGGAGCTGCCCTTTCAGTAAAGGAAGTTGCAGGAAAGCCAATTAAATTCATAAGTGAAGGGGAAAAACTGGATGATATCGCACCATTTCACCCAGACAGGCTTGCTTCACGTATTCTTGGAATGGGAGATGTTGTTTCGCTTGTAGAAAAGGCGCAGGAAGCTATTGATGAAAAAGAAGCCAAGAAAATGGAAGAAAAATTTAGAAAGAACCAGTTTGACTTTGAAGATTTTTTAAAGCAGTTTAAAATGATAAGAAAAATGGGATCAATTGCTGGAATTATGAAAATGATACCAGGAGTTGACACTAGCATGATTGACATGGGAATGGCTGAAAAGGAAATGAAAAAGGTCGAAGCAATCATTTTTTCAATGACAGTTCAGGAAAGACGTGATCCAAAACTTCTAAAAAACGGAAGCCGTAAAATGAGAATTGCCAAAGGAAGCGGAGTTCAGGTAAATGACGTAAATAAATTGATAAAGCAGTTTGAGCAAATGAAACAGATGATGAAAATGTTTAACAGTGGCGGTATTCCAGGACTTGGTGGAGGATTTATGAAGGGAAGAAGAAGATAGAGGCATAAATCAACTAAAATTTTTTATAAAACTGGAAAAAATAAAAAAGGAGAGACACAAATGAAAAAGTTAATTTTAGCATTATTTATTATTTTTGGAACACTTTCATTTTCAGCTTTTGACAAAGTTGTAATTGGAGTTATTAATGATAATTATGAAAGTCCAATAATATCAGGAACAGTAAATAGAGGAGGACTTGCAAATCTTCTTTTTGGAATGAAAAAGGACGGAGATTTTGCAAAACAAATGTATCAAAACCTTTCAGGAGCAGATAAAGTTGAATTTATTATAGAAAAGCACGATGAATCTGCACTTGTAAGTATTTTGAAATTATTTGAAAAAAATAAATACAAAGGACAGGTAGAAGTTACAGAAGTAGCGGCATCAGAAAATAAAAATATTCGTCAAATTACTACAAAGAATGGATGGACTTACAATGTGTACCCTTTTGCACGGGAAATAGTAGGAACTGTAAAAATTTCTGGAAGTGATACAACTAAAGCAGAATTTGTAGAAGGATTATTTCAAAATGTAAAATCAAAGGTAAAATAATTTTTAGAAATAAACCAGGAATTTGGATATAATCCAATATCTAGAAATATAATATATCAAAGCAAGTATCATTATACTGGGGATCCTTTTGATAAAGAAAGAAATCTCAAAAAAAATAATGATGGTCATAAAATGAGCGAGGATTTTAACAAGATGCGTGAAGAAATAGAGATTATAGATAAACTGCTTGTAAGACCAGAGGGATGGAATAAGTAATGAAGGCAGTAAAAATATTATTGACATCAGTATCTATATTTTTAGTTTTAATAATATCATTGATTACAGGATATAATATTAAAAGTAAAATAAAAGAAACTAAAATAGGAAAAGAGTTGTTAAAAGAGATAATAGAAGATGCAAAAACTAAATACAATTTCACTATGAATAAGAATGATTATGAAATTGAAGTCTTGTACTATACACCAGGTTCTTTTTTCCAAGGAGCTCCTCATTATGGTTTAAAGAAAAAAGGAATATCATACAAATCAAAGTATTTTAAAAAGCTTGAAGAAATACTTTATGAAATAAGAGCTAATAATATTATGGGAGAGAGAAATAGCTTTTTTGGATATAATGGAGGAACAACAATATTAAAAGTAATAGCAGATTTTGGATTACAACCATATATATTAAATACTCTGATATATGATAAGACGAAAGGAAATAATTTTGAAAAAATAGAGCAGATATTTAAAAAATATGAGGGGAAAATTACTTATTACATAGAAAGTAACATTTGGGAATGTGGAGGTATAGGAAGCCAGTTTGAACAATCTTATAATCTAAACTATGTAAATAATATAAACTGTAGAGAAAAATATGGAGGTTCTACGTATTACAATGCTTATAATTCAGAAGTGATAGAAGAATATGGGAAAAGATATGAAAAATATTTTAGTACCCCAAGAAGTCTTGAAACAATAAACTGGGAAGAGTATATGAAGATACATGAAATATATCCAATAATAGAGTTCTATTTTGATGGAACAAAAGAAGAAAAGGAAAAATTGCGAAAAGAGATAGAGCCTTATTATAATAAGAAGATACTGGATATAATAATTTATTAAATCTTATAAAAAAATAACTTAAGATTTAAAGTTAAAGATTGACTCAAATTTCTTGTACTAACCATATAAGAAATTTGGGTTTTCTGCTAACTATCTGCAATATTTCATAGTAAATCAGCTTTAGTGATAATCTAAGGCTGTTTTGTTATAAAAGAAATTGTATAATGAGATATACTATTCCACATATGCGAAATGAAGAATTTTCAGGATTAGATACATCAAATTATATAGATTTGTGATTAGTCGATAATACTAAAAGGAGCAGTGAAATGAAAAAAATAGGTTTTGTTTTATTACTTTTTCTAGGTTTTAACTTAATTTTGTCGTCTCCACTGATTTTTTTAGCAATATTCAGTGCAATACATGAACATAAGGAAGCAAATTCAGGGGAAATAAGGGAGAAAAAAGCAGAAGAATACTTAAATCAGGTTTCTGATATGATGGAAAGAGAGTTTAATGTGGTAATAGACAGAAATTTGTATAAGGTCGAGTATGTTCCAATGCAAGGAAATAATTTCTATGTACCACAAACTTATGTCATGGGAAAAAACGAAGGATTTATAGTGTATAAATCTAACTATCTGTATTCAAATAATCCAGAAATGGAAAAAGTTCTTATAACTGAAAATGATGCAAGTTTTTTGACAAGTAATGAAAAGGATTATTATAAAGAACTTAGGCTATCGTTATTTCTTGCGATACTAGATAGATTAGGATTTAGAGAATATGTGTTAAATAATCTTTTATATGACAAATCAAAAGGAAATAATTTTTCTGAAATTGAAAAGATTTTTGATGAATATAAAAAAGGGAAAATATACAGAGAAGTTGGATGGTATAATCAGAATAACCAATATGCAGGAGAATTAAAGATGTTTTATGGAAAAGAAAAAGATATGAAATATGACAATGATTTCAGCGGTTTTTTAGTTTATAAAAAAGCAAATGAGAAAAAAGGTTATTTTAATTCATATATAGAGCATTTTATAAAATATTTTGATAAAAAAGTACAATTTGAAAAAATAAACTGGTATGAATTTAAAAAATACAATCAACTTCGTCCTGTAATAATTTTTAATTTTGAAAATTCAGAAAAAAAAAGATTTGGAAAAAATAAGAGATAAAATAAAAAAATATTATAATTAAGGAGAAAAAATGGCAAAAAAGAAAGCTGAAGATATTAAATTAACTTTGACTGATGAAGAAAGAGAAGGATTGGATAACGACGGAATAAAAAGAGTTTTGACTAATAAAGCTATATTAGATGTAGCAAAAGGATATGAATTTTCAGAAGAAGAAAAAGAAGAATTTGATTATTTCTTTACAAATGAAAAACACAAATTTTTTGTTGCTAAAATGATTGAAGATAAAATTTCTGTAAATGAAAATGATGTTACAAAATTATATACAGATAATAAAGCTAATTTTGATGCACAAAATATTCCTTTCTCACAAGCTAGGGAAATTATCCAAAGAGATTTGTTAAATCAACAAATAGCTACTTTAGAAGCTGAAGAGTTGAACAAATTAGTCGAAGAAATGCAAGATAAAATAGAAATCACTAAAAAAGAAATTCTTTTCTCAAAAGGAGATGCAGAAGTTCTAAAAACTTTAATCGTTGGTAAAATAATTTCTAAAAAAATGGCTGATGAAAAATTTGAAGAACAAAATAAAAAAGATTTAGAAATTATAAAAGATAACGTATACGTTAATTACTACTTAGATTTACAAGTAAGAAAAAATGTAAAAGTTACTCAAGAAGAAATTGCTGAAATCTACGAAAATGAAAAAGCAAAATTAGGAAACGTAACTCCAAATAGTGCTTATCAACAAATAGCAAACGGATTATTAAACACTAGAGCAATTGAAGAAAGAAATAACCTAGTAAATAAAATTATAGAAGACTATAAAGTTGATGAAGTTGCAAAGAAATATGATAAGCCTTTAGCTGTTGAAAAAGAACCTCTGAAAAACTTTATAAAGGCAGAAGATTATCATCAGGATTATCTAAAAAAGAATCCTAATGGATATTGCCATATCGACGTCAATCAAGCTGCTTACCCTGTTATCGAAGCTAGTCGCTATCCTAAGCCTAGCGATGAAGAGATTAAGTCCAAGCTCTCGCCAGAAGAATACGCAGTCACACAAAAGAATGACACAGAGCGAGCTTTTTCTAATCGCTATTGGGATAAGTTTGATGCTGGTATCTATGTGGATGTGGTGACAGGAGAACCTCTCTTTTCATCAAAGGATAAGTTTGACTCAGGCTGCGGTTGGCCGAGTTTCACCCGTCCTATCAGTCCAGATGTTGCGACTTACAAAGAAGATAAGAGTTTCAATATGACTCGAACGGAAGTTCGTAGTCGGGTTGGGAATTCCCATCTGGGCCATGTTTTTACAGACGGTCCTAAGGACAAGGGCGGCTTGCGCTATTGCATCAATAGTCTGTCAATTAAGTTCATTCCAAAAGCTGAGATGGAGGAGAAGGGCTACGGTTATCTTTTGGATTATGTTTAAGAGCATTTTGATTGGAAATTTGCTATAATAAATCCAGTATAAATAAGGAGTTGAATCTTGTGTATTCAATTATGATTGTAGAGGATGAATATCTGGTAAGACAGGGAATTGCGTCCTTAGTAAACTATGAGCAGTTTGGTATGGAAGTCATTGCCCAGGCTGAAAATGGAAGAGAAGCTTGGCAGAAATTTCAGGAAAATCCTGCTGACATCCTGCTGACCGATATCAATATGCCACAGATGAACGGCCTCGAACTGGCCAAGCTAGTCAGGGACCAGGCTCCTAAGTGCCATATCGTTTTTCTGACGGGCT
>NZ_CALHQO010000172.1:0-1916 GCF_938036635.1 uncultured Leptotrichia sp. | reverse complement strand
ATAATTTAAAGAGATAAAATCATGTATAAATATAGAATAGGATTATTTAAGATTATATAAATGAGAATAAAGTTTCTCAAGATAGAATTGAAGAGTACCATTTGTTATGGAAATAAAAAGAAAGGTTAAGAAAATGAAAAAAAACAAAAGTATAGATAAAGAAACGAGATTAAAAAATATTGAAAATGCAGTACGTGAAATTTTAATAAATATTGGAGAAGATGCAGATAGAGAAGGGCTTGTTGAAACTCCTAAAAGAGTTGCAAAAATGTATGAAGAGATTCTGAGTACAAAAAGTGTAGATGATTTTGAAAATTATAAATTATTTGATGTAGATTTAGGCGATTCACAGGAAATGGTGCTTGTGAAGGAAATACCCTTTTTTTCAATGTGTGAACATCATATGTTACCATTTTTTGGAAAAGTGCATGTTGCCTATATTCCTAGAGAAAATAAAGTTATTGGACTTAGTAAGATACCAAGACTTGTGGAATTTGTTTCACGAAAATTGAGTGTTCAGGAGGAAATTACTGTAAATGTTGCAAAAAAATTGATAGAAATATTAAATCCATTGGGAGTTGCTGTTGTGGTTGAGGCACGACACATGTGCATTGAAATGAGAGGGGTTAATAAAATTGGTTCTGTGACTAGAACTTCATTTTATAGTGGTGAATTTAAGGAAAATGCGGATAGGAAAAAGGAATTTTTGGATGGGATAAAATAAAATTTTAAGGATATTTTTTTAGTTTGGAGAAAAATATGATGGAGTTAATAACTAAGGAAAAATTTTATAAATTAATGGAAGAATATTCTGAATATATTTTTTGGCGAAAATACGAGGATATATCTGAAAATTTATTACAAATATTAAAAGAAGATATTTATAAGAATGAAAATCCATACGACATACTGACACCTTTTAAAAAAGGGGGAAAAGATTGGTTATTGAAATATGTATACAAATATCAGCCTAGAACTGGAAAAATTTTAAAGGAAAACTCTAAACTTTTTGGTGGAGTAGATTTAGATACTGAGTATACAGAAAAAGGAGAATTGGGAAATAGTTCTGTTATAATAATAAAAAAAAAGACAGAAGAAATACTGACAACTCCAGAACATCCGTTCTATATATATTAGCAGGTTTCCTGAGTGTAGGAATAAGCCTGACGGGATTCACAGGTGAGCAGATAGAAATACAAGAAACAGAAATAATAAGATATGAAATTCCAAAAAAGGTGTATAACTTCAGCATAGAAGGCACAGAAAATTACTATGTGGGGGAGCAGAGGGTGCTGGTGCATAATGATGAAGGATGTCCGACTGGGAATGAGGTTAAGAAGAAGAATACGAAAGTTAATAAACCTGGATTAGAGGCGGGAGTTAATAAAGGAAAAGTAGTTAATCTGATAATCTGATGGATAATAGTTTTGAAAAACTTGAAAATGTAATAGATCCTGTTGAAGCAGATCATATTTATCCAAAAAACGCCATAGATAAAGATTTTTCAGTTAAAATGAAAGAACTTACTCCTAGTCAAAAAAAAGCAGTTTATGAAAATCCTAAAAATTTACAATATTTGAGAAAAACACATAATGCTAGTAAAGGTGCAAAAACAATAACAAGTAATAAACCTTGGGAAAAATGGAATGAAAAGAATATTAATCCTAGTTACAAAAAACGGTTAGAAATTAAATAAAAAATTAATGATAAAAGTATAAATAAATTATTAAAATTAAATAGAAAAATAAAGGTGAATAAAATATGATAAATTCAACTACAAAAAAAGAATTTTTAAAATCTGAGCTTGAATATATAAAATGGAAAAAAGAAAATATGAAAAAAATTTAGATAATAAAAAAATAGATGAAAATATAAATTATTCAAACTTTCTTTTAATATTATCTCCCTGTTTTTAT
>NZ_CALHQO010000171.1:0-15398 GCF_938036635.1 uncultured Leptotrichia sp. | reverse complement strand
CACAAAGGTATAAAATATTTAAAAATTTAATTTTAATGTTTGAAGAGGTATTTATTATGGAAAATTCTGAAAAATTAGAAAATAATGATAATCTAAATAACAAAAAGCAGCTAAAAAGAGTTAGAATTGTGAAAAGTGGATATGGAGATGAAGCTTTATTAAAGGATTTTTATGACTATCTAAAGGCAAAAGATATTCAAGAAGTTTTTGGAGTGGAAGAGGCTGATTTAATAATTTCACTTGGCGGAGATGGAACAATGCTTGTTGCTGCAAAAGAAGCTATTTTAAGGAATATTCCTGTACTTGCAATAAATATGGGCTCTCTTGGTTATCTTGCCGAAGTAAAACCTCAAAATGCAGTAAAAATGTTACAAGATTATGAAAATGGAAATTATAAAACTGAAGAAAGAGCATTTTTAGAAGTAAAATATGAAGATAATGTTTTTTATGCACTAAATGAGCTTGTAATAACAAAAGGCGGACACGAAGCACATTTAATACAGGTTGAAGTTTACTCAAATGATATTTTTGTTAATAAATACAGAGCTGACGGAATAATCGTAGCAACTCCTACAGGATCGACTGCCTACTCGCTTTCAGCAGGTGGTTCAATTGTTCACCCTGGACTAAATGCACTCTCCATAACACCTCTTGCTCCACAAAGTCTAACAGCGCGTCCAATAATTGTAAACGGCTGTGAAGTTCTAAGTTTTAAGGCGACATCAAGAGATGATGCAGTCCATTTAAATATCGACGGAAACCAATGGTTTCAGATACAGGAGAATGATTTAGTAACTGCAAGATTATCAAAGAAAAAAATTCGAATAATAAAACCTATAAACAGTGATTATTACAGTATACTCCGACAAAAATTGAAATGGGGAGATTCTGTCTTATAAAAAATAAAATAGTGAAAGGGAAGAAATGTTAAGGGAATTAAGATTAAATAATTTAGCAATAATCAAAAAATTAGATTTAGAATTTAATGACAAATTTATTGCATTAACTGGAGAAACAGGGGCTGGTAAATCAATTATTCTAGATGGAATTTCACTATTAATTGGTGAAAGAAGTCATACAGATATGATTAGAAATGAGGAAGAAAGCCTTTTTGCAGAAGGAATTTTTGAATTAGATGAAAATCAGAAAAGAAGGTTAAATGAGCTTGGGTTTGAGATAGATGATGACGAACTTATCATAACACGATATTTTGACAGGAACGCCAAATCGAAAATTACTGTAAATGGTGCAAGACTTACTTTGTCAAGATTAAAGGAACTTATGGTGAATATTATTGATTTGGTCGGGCAGCATGAACATCAGTTCTTATTAAATGAAGAATATCATTTGCATTTACTTGACAGATTTCTTGATGATGAGGGAAAGGAACTTTCTAAAAAGATTCGTGAAAACGTAAATGAAATAAAAAAATTAAATTCAAGAATAAGGAATATTGAAGAAGAAAAAGAAAAAATTGCAGAAAAAAAAGATATTCTAGAATTTCAGTTTAACGAAATCAATAGCCTTAATTTAAAGGAAAATGAAGATGAAGAACTGGAAGAAGAGTATAAAATATTGTTTAATGCTGGAAAAATCAACGAAAAGCTGGGAGAAACTTCAGAACTTTTAAAAGAAGGAGAATTTTCGATTTTATCAGCACTTGGAAGAGCTAAGAGAAATTTAGAGCAGCTTTCGGATTTGTCAGAATCTTATAGTGAATTATACGATAAGATTGAGTCTGTACTTTATGAAGTAGAGGAAATTTCGTACTCTGTAGATAATTTTTCTGGAGATGTTGAGAGAGATGACGAAAAACTGGAAAAAATTGTCGAAAGAATTGATGCTATTAATAAGCTGAAATTAAAATACGGCTCAACAATTACTGAAATCCTTGAATACAAAGATAAAATTGAAAAAGATTTGTCATTAGTTAATTTTGAAAATGAAGAGCTGGAAAATTTAAAGATTGAAAAAAATAAATTGGTAAGCCAGTATTTTCAAGATGGTGAAAGACTTAGCCAAATTCGTATGGAAATTGCAGAAAGTCTTCAGAACACAATTGATATTCAGCTAAGCGACTTGAATATGGAAAATGCAAAATTCAAGGTAGAAATTACAAAAACTGAAGAAATAACAGCACATGGAATAAATAATGCAGAATTTTTAATCGCAACAAATGTAGGTGAAACATTCAAGCCACTTGCGAAAATTGCTTCAGGTGGAGAAATTTCACGTATAATGCTTGCTCTTAAAACTGTATTTTCAACTGTTGACAACATTTCAGTGCTGATTTTTGATGAGATTGATACTGGAATTTCTGGAGAAACTGTAAGAAGAGTAGCAGAAAAATTAAGAGAGCTTTCAAGAAACACACAGATTATCTGTGTAACACATTCTCCACAAATTGCTGGAAAAGCGCAGCAGCAGTTTTTTATCAAAAAAGAAATTGAAAATGGTCTTACAGAAACAAAAGTTCGTGAACTGAGTACTGAAGAAAGAATAAGAGAAATTGCAAGAATCATTTCAGGTGATAATATTACTGAAGCATCTGTTAATCACGCTAAGGAGATAATGGGGCTATGGGACAAAAAAGTACTGATATAGATAATCTAAAAAAGAAAAAACTTAATTCAGATAAAGAAAATTTGGAAAAAGAAATAGACGGTAACGTTAAAAACGGTGAAAGTTCAAAAAACAATGATAAAAAAACATCACGTGAAAATAAAATGCAGATTAGAGAATTTCTTGATTTTTTAGAGTATGAAAAGGGAAGTTCTCAAAATACAATCACTGGATATAATCGAGATTTAATACAATTTTTTTTATTTGTAAAAAAAGATTTTTCGAAAGTAAAGGAACAGGATATTTTCGATTATGTTGAATATATAAGTGAAAAATTAAGACGAAATTCAGTATTAAGGAAAGTATCGGCAATAAAGACATTTTACAGATTCTGCTATCTAAATAAAGCAATAAAAAAAGATCCAACAGGAATGGTAAAATCCTTAAAACGTGAACATAGATTACCTGAAATACTTACATTAAAAGAAATGAAACAAATTGTAGATAACTGTCCACATACGCTTGAAGGTATGCAAAATAAACTTATTATCAAAATTTTAATTGCAACTGGATCAAGAATTTCAGAAACTTTAAATTTGGAAATAAAGGATGTGGAAAATCAAGACTACGAATTTATAAAGGTACTTGGAAAAGGATCAAAATATAGAATAATACCAATTTATGATAGTCTAGAAAATGAAATAAAAAATTATTTGGCTATTTATAGACCAAAATTAAAGAATGCAAGTGAAAGTTTTAAGATTTTTCCAAATACTCGAAGGGAAAAATTTTGGAAAGATTTAAAGACTATTGCGAAAAACGCTGGAATTGAAAAAAATGTATATCCACACATTTTTAGGCATTCGCTTGCTACAATTCTGCTTGGAAACGGTGCTGATGTCCGTATTGTGCAAGAGATACTTGGACATTCAAACATAACAACAACAGAAATTTACACACATGTTGAAAAATCCAAGCTAAAAATGATTTATAACAATATAAAATTAGGAGATGACTAAAAAAATGAAGGAAAATCGTGAGTTAAAAAAACATAAAGATGAAAAGTTAAGAGTATTATTATTAACAATTATTGCATATTTTGTGTTTTTCGTTATAAAAAAAATGGATATAATAACAGAGTATTTGGGAATTGTTATGCTAATTTTGTTATATATGTATGCCAATTATAATTTGATAAATATATTTTTTACAAGTAAGAGAACCACTTTTAAAATATATGCCTTTTTATTGCTAGAAGTAATTTATTTGTTTACAGGAAATATTTCTATGATAGGTACAATTATGTATGTTATATTATTTTTACTTTTAATTTTTTCAGTAAGAAAGGACGAAGGAAGGTCAGAAATACCTAAAATAACAAAATTTGTACAAATATTTCTTATATTTAAGGTTGTCTTTGTATTGTCAATGTTAGTTTTTTAACTTTAAATATGTTTGAACTCAAAATAGTATATGATTTTATTAAAAATAGATAAAAGTTCAAAAAATAGTTGAGAAATATATAAAAAAGTAGTATAATGACAAAATATGATAAATTTTGATTGTATTTATAAATATTAAAATTTAAAAAATATAATGTTTTAAATGAAGTGGGGTAATAAAAAATGGAAATGGTTAACGTTAATAAAAATAGTAGTGCAGACGTTATGAAAAGTGTAGAAGATGTAACAGATAGAGCTGTAAATGCTCAAGCTGAAAAAAATTTATTTCTTGGAGAATACAAAGAAAGAGTTATCAAAGCTCTTACATTTGAGGAAATAAAAGAAAAAGGGATTTATTATGAAATAGAAAAGGCTTTGGAAGATAAAGATGTGGATAAAATGGTTATTTCACGACATGCAGATTTTAATGATATAAAAAAATACATTGAAATAGCTAAGCAAAAGAGAGTGCCTTATAAAATGATAGATAACCTAGTGTTTGTAGGTCAGATAGCACTTGTGGTCGTTGCAAAGGATGCAATTGTCCATGAAGCTGGAGATGAAATTGTTGTAACTTCAAAACTTGAGAAATGTCATTTAAAGCACTTGCCAGATATATATTTTGAAGCTATGGAAAGTGCAGTTTGTGATTTTCATTTAGATATAATAAAAAAAGAAATGCCTGAATATGCTAAAAACTATAAAGAATTAACATTTATGGACAAATTATTTGGCTCAAAATGTCCGATATGTCAAAAATTAGGAGGAAAAAAACGTGGTTGATGGATTTAGAATAAAAGGGAAAACACCATTAAATGGAGTAATTAAAGTAAGCGGAGCTAAGAATGCAGCACTTCCAATAATTATAGCGACACTTGTTGCAAAAGGTGAGTACATTCTAAAAAATGTTCCGAATTTACGTGATATAAGAGTAACAATGAGACTGCTGGAAGATTTGGGAATGGAAACTGAAAAATTAGACGACAATACTTATAAAATTGTAAATAATGGATTTAAAAGAACAGAAGCAAGCTATGAAATTGTAAAACAAATGAGAGCATCATTTCTAGTAATGGGACCAATGATTGCAAATTTAGATGAAGCAGTTGTTTCATTGCCTGGAGGATGTGCAATCGGTTCAAGACCAGTTGATTTACATTTAAAAGGATTTGAACTGTTGGGAGCAGAAATTACAAGAGTTCACGGATATATTCATGCAAAAGCAGACAAATTAAAAGGTGCTGAAATTCCTTTAGGTTTTCCAAGTGTAGGAGCTACACAGAATATTATGATGGCGGCAGTAAAAACTCCTGGGAAAACAGTTATTTCAAATGCTGCAAGAGAGCCTGAAATTGTTGATTTAGGAAACTTCTTGAATAAGATGGGAGCAAAAATTACAGGATTAGGGACTCCTACTATTGAAATTGAAGGAGTTGAAGAACTTCACGCTGTGGAATATTCAATTATGCCAGATAGAATTGAGGCAGGAACTTATGTGATAGCTTCATTAGTTACAGAAGGAGATTTAAAAATTCAAAATGCAAGACTTGATGATTTAGGAGTTTTTAAATCTGAATTAGAAGCAATGGGAGCAAAATTTGAACAGGATGGAGATGTTCTGACTGTAATAGGAAAAGTAAAAGATTTGAAACCATCAAAAATAAAAACTTTGCCACATCCAGGATTTCCAACAGATATGCAGCCTCAAATGATGTTGCTTCAAACTCTTGTAAATGGTGGAAGCTCAATGGAAGAAACTGTATTTGAAAATAGATTTATGCATGTACCTGAATTTAACAGAATGGGAGCAGATATTACAATAAAACATGGAGTAGCTTTTATAAACGGAGGATTACCATTAACAGGTGCAGAAGTGATGTCTTCAGACTTAAGAGCAGGAGCAGCGCTAGTTTTGGCAGCACTTGCAGCAGATGGTGAAACAGTTGTAAATAGAGTTTATCATATAGATAGAGGATATGATAAATTAGAATTAAAATTAAATGCTGTTGGTGCTCAAATTGAAAGAGTTAAACTTGACATCTAAAAAATAAACAATATTTTGAATAATAAAAAAGAAGTTGTCTCAAAATGCTTAAAATTTTGATTCAGCTTCTATTTTTTTGTCAGTGCAGAAAATGTCATAGGCTAGCCATAGGTTCGTGGCAATCTTGCCACAATTTTTAATTGTTAGGATAAATCTTTACTGCAAGATAAGGTTTTGTGGTAATTATGCGGTATTCTAGGAAAATAAAAAAAGGTAAAAGTTAAATAATTATGAATTAGCTATTGAACAATTCCATTACAAAAATTTATTCTTATTTTTAAACAGGGTTTAGTATTAGATAAATTTTAAAATTATTAAAAAAATTCACTTCTTCTTTTTAAAAACATTCCTTACTGGACGAGTAATATCCTTAAAATAAACATAACTTTTGTGTTTTCTAATATAATATCTTAAATATCTAAAAACCAGTTCTTCTCTCTGTTTGCAGTACTTCGCATATTCATTTGCAAAAATTCTGGCTATTTTTTCATCTTCCATCATTCTTGAAACATTTTTCATTCTTTTATCCAGATTCAGTTTCACTCCAAATTTCATTCTATTTAAGTCAACCAGATAAAACTCGTAATTCCCACTTTTATCCTTAATCAGCACATTTCCTGGTGAATAATCTTCAAATTCCACACCGCTTTCATGCAAGTCAAACGAAAATTTTGCAAATTGTCTTATGATTTTTTCACGATTTTTTTCTACTTTTGCAAGCATTCTTTCGGTTTCTTCGCTTATCTTGTAGTTTTCTCCCTGCTCAACCTTGTCCCGCTCGATATCCTCAGGCCAGAAAACTTCCCGACAGGTAAAATCATATTTTAATTCCTCGCTTATATAATAACTGTTCTTTTTATTATTTTCATTTACAAAGTCATCAAAATATGCGATTGGCTCTGGCGTCTTTATTTTATATTCCAATAATTTTTTTGCATATTCGTAAGAACGCTTTGCTTTTGAGCCTTTAAACCTATAGAAAAAGTTTGTAATAAAATCTTTTTGTTTAAATTTTTTTATATTTATCATCTTTTTTGTTTCAAGATTTTCACTCTTATTATTATGTTTTTCCTTTTTCGAGCTATCTTTTTCCAAATTTTTTTTTATATCTATTTCAAATTTTTTTATTTCATTTCTTCCTGGCTCTACAACATATTCCCCAGTTTTATCAAAATTTTTCAGTACATTTATCAATATTTTCTCATCATATTTCTTATTAACTTCATAATTTTTTTCTTCCATTTAAAATCCTCATAATTTCTAATTTTTTTACTTTTCTTTATTTTCTAAACTTTTTTCATTTTCCTTTTCAAATTTTCTCTTATTTTTTCTCAATCTCTTTTTCAGTTCCTTCAAAAATGTCTTGTCTTCCACAAATTTATCCATCTTGTCAACATATTCAAGTGCTTCATCATATTTATTCTGCAATTCCAGCACATACGCCAAATTCATATAATGACGAGAATTTTCAGGTTCTAAAATAATCATCTTATTACAAACCTTCTGTGCATTTTCATAATCTTCCGTTTTCACAAAAAATCTTCCCTGCAAATTTAGCATTTTTATTCTTGAAAGCCCTTTATTCTCATTCGTTGCATTTTCATAATTCAAAAGCAGAAGTTTTATTTCCTCAAACTCCTCCGCTCTAAACAATATCTCAAAATAATCTTCAAATATATAATCTTCCACATTTTCACAATTTATAGCGATATTATAATATTTTACAACTCCTTTTATATCATTTGAATACGCCATTGTGTCGCCCATTCGTGCATAGAGGGAAAATTCTTCAACTTCGTTAAATTTTGCATTTAAAAGTTTTTTGTATTCAGAAATTGCTTCATCGTATCTGCCCATCATTGTAAGGCAATCACCTTTTTCCACATATGCTTCTGAACTTTCAGGCTCCATTTCTATCGCCTTGTCAATATTTTCTATCGCCTTTCTATAATACTTTAACAAAGCGTAGGACATTCCCATATTCAGATACACAAAATAATTTTTTTCTATTTCCAGAAATTTTTTATAAAGTGAAATCGCCTTTTTCAATCTTCCAAGCGACTGATAGACAAATCCCAACGTAAAAAGTGTATCCCTGCTGTCAGGATACTTTTGTTGCAGTTTTTCCGCATATTCCTTCGCCTGTTCAAACATTCCAAAGTCTGAATAAAGTTTGGAAAGTGTCATCAGTGCCGAATAATTATTTTCATCAATTTCAAGCACTGACTTTAAATATACAAGTGCATCATCGAACTTGTAATTTTCCATTGATTTATCCGCTTCCTTCAATAACTCTTCTATATACATCTTTTCTCCATCTATATTTTAACTTTTTAAAATCAACTTATAAAAACTAAACAATCGTAAAATCAAATAATATCAAAATTAATTATTAATCATATTTACCATTTCTATAAATTTAGACGGCTTCTTATCATACGGATTTGGCATAATGTCATCCGTTATCATCAGCCATCCTGCATTTCTTTGTCGAGAAAGCCTTACAATCTCAGCATATTCCTTAGGAGTCGCACTATGCACAATATGCCAGATATGTTTTGCATTTGACTGATTATTTTCAAAATTAGATTTTGGCTTTTCAAATTTGTTAATATACGTATTTGCACTTACCTCGCTTGTCACAAAAATATCTGCATACGGCGAAATTGCATCTGTAATAGATGCTCCAGGATTAGCAATCACAAGATTGTTTTTTGACTTACTTTTTACATATTCAAAAACTTCCTTCATATAGCTTACCTGCTGAGGAGTACTGGTCGCAATTTCATCAAAAAAGAATCCATTTATACTATCCTTTCCATAAAATTCAAAATACTTATCAACTTCCGCCTTTACTTCCTTAATATTTCGCTTCTGATATGTTGTCGGAATATAAGCAATGTTCTTAATTCCAGCCTCTTTATTTTTCTTAATCTGAGCTGCATAATTCACTTCTACCTTTTTTCCTGCACCATTATTTGGATTTATCAGCACATAAGGAACCTTAGCTTTCCCGAGCGTCAAGACATCGCTCCAAAATGGATTTTTCCCATCTGGATAAGTATACGTCGTAGCTATCACAGACTGCTTTATTTTCACATTATTTTTATTAATATTTTTTTCCGAAAACCCATTAATTCCCAATAACATTCCAATCATTAAAAATATTTTCTTCATATCCTTTTTACCTTCTTTCAAAATTAAAATATACTCGAATTTTTATAAAACTAACACTAAATCCCATTTTTAAATAACATAAATTTTATAACAGGGTTGTTTGATAACTAATTTATAATCATTCAATTAATTACTATTATTTTTCTTTTTTATTTTCGTAGGATTGCTCATTGCCGCAAATCCTTATCTTGCAGTAAAGGTTTATATCCTTTACTTAGAAAAGTTTGTAATAAATTCCTTATCTAAACAGGATTTAATAATTAAAACTACAACAAGCCTAATAATTTACTTTTCTAGGATTTCCTGATTTATCATAGTAAGTCCATGTCCCTGTTCTTCTTCTACCTTTAATGCTTCCCTCAAATCCAAGGCTTCCATCTGTGTAATATCCTCTTACAGTTCCAGTTTCTCCATTCATATTTGCTTCATACAAAGGTCTTCCACTTTCATAGTAAACATTCATTTTCCCATTTATTTCATCATTTACATAATTGATTTCAGATTTTTTACCTCCGTTAGCGTTCCATTCAGTAAATAATCCATTTTTCTGTCCATTTGAATAGTTTCCTTGTGATTTTCTTGAACCATTTTCATAATACTCAGTCCAAGTTCCTGTCATTTTTCCATTCTCATAGTTCCCAACTGTTTCTTGAGACCCTGTTTTTCCATAATATGAAGAATAACGTCCATTTAATTGGTCATCTTTATATTGATATTTTTTCCAGACTTTTCCATTTTCAGTATAAACTGTCCATTCTCCTTCTTTTTTTCCATTTCTATAATTTCCTATCGTAAATCTATTTCCGTTTGCATAAAATTCATCATATTTCCCATTCAGTATTCCATTACTTAAATTAACAACAAGCCTTCTTCCGCCTTCTTCCATAATTCTATATTCTCCGCTTCCTGTCAATTCATAAGTACTAGAATCTATTCTTTTTACATCTTCCATATTTGATGAGCTAAGCTTCGATAATCTAACTTTCCCAAAATTTGTCCCATAATTTGCAAAGACATCTTTTCCATATGCAACTGCTGATAACATCATCATTCCAGCTATAAATAATATTTTTTTGCTATTATTTTTTTTCATTTTCATATCTCCTATTATTTTATAAATTTTGTTTTTTTATTTTATTAATTTACCTTTTTACATTATAACAAATTTTTTCCATTTTTTAAACTAAATTGTTCATTTTTCTGGTTCTAGTTTACATTATAAGCAAACTTGGCTTAATTAGCATTATGAGTCCCAAAATTATCATAAGAATTCCACCAAACAGATTTACCCATTTAGAATATTTTGTAGTCAATTGCAATTTATTTACACTCATTAAGGCAAATCCAAAAACTATTATATCATCTATCATATAGCCAATTATGTAGATAAATGTGTAAAATTGTCTTGTCCAGAAAGGAACTTCATTTATTTGCAGAATTTTTGTGTATGTTTGAGGAATTCCAACTGAACAGGCAAATTCTATTACATTTACTGAAAGTGCTAAGCCAATGATTGCAAGTGCTGTCAGTAATGTAAATGGCTTATTAGCAATATCCTTTATCTTTTTAGAAATTTTTGCCCTCTGCTCAAAGTCTGTCACTTCACATTCCAGCGTATCTCCTTTTTTCAAGTAATTTCTAATAAAGAAAATCCCACCAATAATTCCAACGATTCCAACAAGCGGGGTTACCCATTTGTCAAGTCCCACAAAATCCCAAGCATAAATCCAAGCATTTAAAATGAAAAAATACATTACAGCTTCAGCTAAAATAAACAGCCCTGCCACACGGAACATTTTCACCTTATTTCCAACGGCAATCAAAGCTGTCAAAAATAATACCAGAACCCACATTGCACAAGGATTAAATCCATCAATTGTTCCCAAAATTATTGACATTGTAAGCAATGAATAATTTGTCAAGTCAACAGTCTTATTAATAATCGGAATATTTACAAGTACCTGATTTTCAGCACCTTTTGTAAGTCCTGGCACTTCACATACCGTATCACCTGTACAGACTGCACCATTACTACTCACATTTCCAGTCTGTCCACCTTCCACATATTCCTTCAAAGTCAAAATCTTATCCTTTGTTTTCCCAGAATTTATCAAATTTTCAATTTCTTTCCCTGTCGTATCAGCTGTATTAAAGCCTTGAATAATATGTCCATTAATGTAAATAATCGGAGTCCCCTTGACAAGTTTTAACTTCGATGTAGTTTCATCAAAAAACGCTTTTTCTTCCTTGCTTTCATCAATTTTATGCTCCACATATTCAAAATCATCCCTTTTAGTAGATAATTCCTTCAAAAATTTCTCCAAATTTGCACAATTTTTACAGTCTTTTCTACCAAAGTACTCAATTTTTACTTTCTTTGACTGACTATTTCCAGCAGAATAACCAATCTGACTTATACAAAATATACCAAAAAGCATAATCATCAAGGCAAAAAATCTACTTTTCTCTATCCCAATATTAAAATCTTTTCTCCAAACCATCTTTTTTCACACCTCTCTTTTTTATTTTTTATAAATAATTACCGTACTAACCGCATATTCTCTGCTATGCGAAATACTGATCTGTATTGTAAGGCCCTGTGCCTTCTCTTTTATCGCATTATAAAGTGTCACATAAGGCTTCCCCATCTCATCATTCAAAATCTCAATATCACTTAGCGAAAACCCATACACCCCAGTCCCAAACGCCTTGGAAACTGCTTCTTTTGCAGCAAATCTCCCTGCGTAACTAGCATATGGATGTTTCTTTTTTTCAATATGCTCTATTTCTTTTTCCGTATAAACTTTCCTTTTAAAAAGGCTTGTCTGATTAATCGCTTTTTCAATTCGGGATATTTCAATAATGTCTGTCCCAATACCGTATATTTCCATATTTATCTCCTTTTTTAAACTTACTATTGTTAGATTATACTACAAATTTTTAAAAATACAAAATTTGTATAATTTTAGTAGTTCAATTTTAAATGGGTTGGATGGAATATACTTGATAAATTATTTTCACAACAAATGCAGGAAGATTAGATGAAATTTTTAATAATCGCAAACATAAAAAAAATAAAAATTTACTAACGAAAAATTCAAAGGATAACATAGATGAAGTTAATTTTCATATATGGTTTGAATATCTTGCAAGAAAGGTTAATGTGAACCACATGAATAAAAAAAAAGAATGTGAAGATCTATGGGCAAAAAATAAATATTATGTGTTAAGCAAATCGCATAAAGTGTACTTAGAAATAAGAAAGTATTTGAAAGAAAAAGAAATTGATATTGTATTTATTAATGAAAGAATACAAAAAGTAAGGGATATAAAAGAAAGTAAAAAAGATTTTAGTAATGCAATTCTTCATTTATGGGGATATTTCAAAAAAAAGGCAACGAAGATTGAAAAACAAGGATTATTTAACATACTGGAAGAATACATGGGAGGAAGAAGTAATCAGAAATCGCTAATTGAATATATCAATACTTTACTAAAGAAATATCCAAATAAATATTTACAAGAATCTACTTTATTAACAGGAGAAAACGATGAGACTATGGCATGAACAAATTATTCATCTATTGCCTAAAAATCAGCTTCTTGGTCAACATAGAGAATGTTGTGCGCTTAGGGGAAATGGATGGAAAAAGAAACATAAAACAGTAGATTATGTATTTTTATATTCTCCATATTATTTATTTGTTTATCATTCATTGGTTATGGATGAAATGGAAAAAAGAGGGTATAAAGTTTCTAAAGAATGGAGAGATAAGAATTATAGAGGAAAGAAAGCAGAAAATTATAATAATCTTGAAGAAAAAATTATAGATAGCCCAATTTACAAAGAACATGATAATGAATATTTAGTTGAGTGTATCGAAAATTTGCAAAAAAAAGGGATTGAATTATAACTATAAAAGTTTTGATTGTTTTAACTACTAAAACTCATTGTCCTACAGGAGAGACATAAGATAATGACTCATGTAATAATTTTTAAATAACAAAAATAGCTGTGAAAAGAGAATTATTTTAAAATCTTATTCAAAAATCCTCTACAATATGCTAAAATGTATTTAGATTTTTAAAGCTAGATTTAAAATTAAGTATTAATAAATCTTTCTTTAAAACATAAAATATATATTGAAATGAAAGGAGATGTATGATTAAAAGAGTATCATTACTAATGTTATCAATTTTAATGATGATGACTTTTGCTGTGCAATCATACAGTAAAGAGTATAAAATGAAAGTAAGGATTATTACTGCAAAAGGTGATGTTAATATTAATTTGTTACCTGATAAATCGCCTGTAACTGTTGCTAATTTTGTAAACTTAGCCAAAAAAGGATATTATGATGGATTAAAATTCCATAGGGTTATTGACAACTTTATGGCTCAAGGTGGAGATCCAACTGGAACTGGTGCTGGAGGACCTGGATACCGGTTTGAAGACGAAGTTAATAATGGATTGAATTTCTCAAAAGCTGGTAAACTAGCTATGGCAAATGCAGGACCAGGAACAAATGGAAGTCAATTTTTCATAACAACAGTTCCAACAGAATGGTTAAATGGTAATCACACAATATTTGGAGAAGTTGCGTCAGAAGCTGATTTGGATGTTGTAAAAAAATTATCTAATGGAGATGTAATGACAAAAGTTGTAGTTGAAGGAGATGTTGATGCTTTCCTAAAAACTCAAAAAAATAGAGTTGACAGCTGGAATAAAACTTTAAAGCAAAATTTTCCAAATAAATTTTAATTAAAGGGGAAATAAATATGGCAAAAGAAAAAGTAGTTTTAGCCTATTCAGGGGGACTTGATACTTCGATTATCATTCCTTGGCTAAAAGAACATTATGATTTAGAAGTAATTGCGTGCTGTGTTGATGTTGGGCAGGATGAAGATATGGAAGCTGTAAAAGTTAAAGCCATTGAATCAGGTGCTTCTAAAGTTTATGTAGAAGATAAAAAAGAAGAATTTGTAAAGGATTATGCTTTCCGTGCTTTAAGAGCGGGAGCAGTTTATGAAAATAAATATCTGTTGGGTACTTCATTTGCAAGACCTTTAATTTCAAAAGTATTGGTAGATGTGGCTCATAAAGAAGGAGCTTCATATATTTGCCACGGATGTACTGGTAAAGGAAATGATCAGGTTAGATTTGAAACTGGAGTATTTTCATTAGATCCAACATTGAAAATAATAGCTCCTTGGAGACTTTGGGACATTTCTTCAAGAGAAGATGCGATTGATTATGCACAAAAAAATAATATAAAAATAACTGTAACGAAAGAAAAAATTTACTCAAGAGACCAGAATTTATGGCATATCTCGCACGAAGGCGGAGATATTGAAGGGCTTGAAAATGAACATAAGGAAGATATTGTTTATATGATGACAACTCCACCTGAAAAAGCACCAGATAAGCCAACTTATGTGGATATTACATTTGAACAAGGATGGCCAGTAAAAGTAGATGGGGAAAATTTAGAGCCTGTCGCATTACTTAAAAAGTTAAATAAAATTGCTGGAGAAAATGGTGTTGGAGTAATTGACATTGTAGAAAATAGACTTGTTGGAATGAAATCAAGAGGAATTTATGAAACTCCAGGTGGAACATTACTGATGGAAGCACTAAAAGAATTGGAAACATTAATTTTTGACAAGGATACATTTGAATTTAAAAAGCTGGTATCTCAAAAATATGCAGGATTGGCTTATTCAGGGCAATGGTTTACACCACTTCGTGAAGGGCTTGATGCTTTTGTTGATGAAACTTCTAAAAATGTAAATGGTACAATAAAACTGAAATTATACAAAGGAAGTATAAAAATAGCTGGTAGATTTACTGATTTTGCATTATACGATGAAGAAATTTCATCATTTGGAGCAAGTGAGCTGTATAGTCATAAGGATGCGGAAGGATTTATAAAATTATTCTCACTTCCAAATAGGATTAGAGCTTATAAAAAACATAAATAAATTTGAAATAAAGAATTCCTAAAATAACAATTTTGGGAGTTCTTTTTTTATATTTTTGTTTCCATAAGATAATTAATTTTTATAAATTCATGTTTTGCAATAAAAGTTTATCGCAATAACTCTAAATTACTTTTTAATTCTTATGGATGGAATCCAATTTTTATTTACCTAATTTCAAGACATTTTTTTCT
>NZ_CALHQO010000170.1:0-6242 GCF_938036635.1 uncultured Leptotrichia sp. | reverse complement strand
TCCCATTTTCATTACCTCCTAAATTTTTTATAATTATTTTTATTTCTTCTAAAAAGTTTTTACTTACTATATTTTACTTCAATTTGTTAAATTGTTCAAGGAGTTTCTTAAATTTTTTAATATTTTCTTACTAAGATATTTCATTATTAGAAAAAAACAAACAAAATAGTATTGTTAAAAATTTTTTATTGCAATATAAAATTAGATTCGTATTAAATATATTGAATATTCTTTTAAATTAAGATATACTAATAACGAAAACTTAACAAAAGAAAGGATAGAATTATGATAAAACTAATTGCAATTGATATGGACGGAACTTTACTTAATGAGAAAAAGCACATTGATAAAGCACAAAAGGAGGCAATTCATGAAGCAATAGAAGCTGGAATAAAGATTGTGCTGTGCACTGGAAGACCCTTATACGGTATTTTACCATTTTATAAAGAACTTGGACTTCATGAACTTGACTTAGAAGGTTACGTTATCTTAAATAACGGATGTTCAATTCATAGGACAAAAGACTGGGAATTAATTGACTGGGCAGAAATTACGCCTGACGATATTGATTATTTATATAAATTTTCTGAAGAATACAATATAAATTTTACGCTGGTTGACGATACACATTATTTTAATATAGGCAGAAAACCTACAGATGAACTTATTATGGATGCAAAATTTGTCTTTTCAGATATTACAGAAATAAGCCTTGAAGAAGCAAAAAGTGGAAAATATAAAATAATCAAGGCAATGTTTCTTGGAAATCCTAAAGAAATGGAAAATTTTCAAAAAAAATGTGAAAATATATTAAAAGATAAATATAGCGGAGTACTAAGCCAGTCACACGTGTACGAAGTATTACCCAAAAACAACAATAAAGGGACAGGTCTAAAAAAACTTGCAGAAAAACTAGGAATAAAACAGGAAGAAGTTATGGCAATTGGAGATGGAAATAATGATGTTGAAATGTTTGAATATGCCAATTACAGTGTTGCAATGGAAAATGCCTCAGATCTTGCTGCAAAAGCTGCAAAATACAAAACTGACAGCAATAAAAATGACGGAGTAGCAAAAGCAATTAGAAAATATGCACTAAATAAATAATTAAATATTTCTTTTTGATTGCAGCCGTTGCTATTTCATTTTTTTTATAGTACAATATGTGTAGGTATACTTAAAACTTTTATCTTTATTAATTTTCACATCTTATTTTAAGTATAATTTACGATTCCTTCAAAAAATATTTAATAGAAAGGTCCGAATTTTATGAAAATAAAAGAAATAGGAAAAAAAATCAAAATTGGAATAGATAAAATTGGCTTTGCTATGCCAAAATACTTTTTAGATATACGAGATCTAGCACTTGGAAGAAATGAAAATGAAAATAAATTTGTGAAAGGTCTTATGCAAAGCGAAATGAGTATTGCACCTGTAACAGAGGATATTGTATCGCTTGGGGCAAGTGCGGCTGAAAAAATTTTAGATGAAGAAGATAAAAAAAATATCGAAATGATTATTGTTGGAACAGAATCTGGAATTGATCAAAGCAAGGCTTCTGCTGTTTTTATTCATCATCTGCTTAATATCCAGCCATTTGCACGATGTATTGAGATTAAGGAAGCCTGCTACGGAGCAACTGCCGCTTTAAGTTTTGCAAAAAACTATATTGAAAAAAACGAAAATGCCGCGGTTCTCGTAATTGCTTCAGATATTGCAAAATACGGAATTGACACTCCTGGAGAATCTACACAGGGGGCAGGAAGTATCGCAATGCTAATAAAAAAAGACCCCAAAATTGCCGTAATAAATGATGAAAATGTATGTCAAACACGTGATATTATGGACTTCTGGCGTCCTAACTACTCAAATTTTCCAATAGTAGACGGACATTTTTCAACAAAGCAGTATCTTGACTGCCTTGCAACGACATTTGATGAATACAAAAAAAGATATAATCAAGATTTATCCGATTTTGATGCTTTCTGTTTTCATTTACCATTTCCAAAACTAGGATTGAAAGCGATTAATTCACTTTTAGAAAAAAATGTGGAAAAAGAAACAAGAAATAAATTTTTGGAAAAATTTCATACTTCAATAATTTATGGAAAACGAGTTGGAAATATCTACACAGGCTCTCTTTATCTAAGTTTGCTTTCATTACTCGAAAACTGTGATAGCTTAAAGGCTGGTGACAAGATTGGAATGTATAGTTATGGAAGCGGTGCTGTTTGTGAATTTTTTAATCTAACCCTTGCAGAAGACTTTAAAAATCATCTAAGGCACGATAGATTAAACGATTTTGACAATAGAAAGCAATTATCAATAAATGAATATGAAAATTTATTTTTTGAAAAAATAATTTTAGATAATGAAGGAAATTGTGATTTTTCAAATAGAAAACTTATTCAGGAAAGCGATAACGCATTTGTGTTAGAAAAAGTGGAAAATCACAAAAGAATTTACAAAAAAATAAACTAAATCTATCCTAAAGGAGCTAATTAATATGAATTTAGAAGAACAGCGGCAGTTTATTTTATCTGGAAAAGTTTACAATGATTTAACTCCGGAGCTTATAAAGGCTAGAGAAAATACTGTTTTTTTGACAAATAAATATAACGAAAGTTTTGGAAAGCCGTCATCAGAAAGAGAAGCAATACTAAAAAATCTTTTAAAATCAATTGGTAAAAATGTGCATTTTGAACCAACATTCCGATGTGAATTTGGATTTAATATTTCAATAGGAGATAACTTTTATGCAAATTTTGACTGTGTAATGCTTGATGGTGGCGGAATTGAAATTGGAAATAATGTTCTTTTTGGACCAAGAGTAGGAATTTATACTTCTAATCACAGCACTGATGCAGAAGAAAGAATAAATGGAGGATGTTATGCCAAACCTGTAAAAATAGGTAATAATGTATGGATTGGTGCAGGAGTCCACATTAATCAAGGAGTTACAATTGGAAACAACACTATTATTGGCTCTGGAAGCGTTGTTACAAAAGATATTCCAGATAATGTAATTGCCGCAGGAGTACCGTGCAAAGTTATCAGAAAAATAACAGAAAAAGATAAAACTGGCTATAAACCTTAAAATTTAAACTATATTTTCACTCAAGCATTAGAATTTGACAATTTTTTAAGTGCTTGAGTTTTATTATAACCCCTCAAACGAAAGGAACTGGTTTCAAATATGAAAAAGGAAAATCAAAAAAAATTAAATTGGCTTGGCTTTCAAAAAAAAGAACGAACTGAGCGAATACAGATGTTAAAAGATAACGGATTTTTAACTGAAGAATTTGAACAACTTCTGAAAAAAAATGAGAACTTGCCACTGGAAACTGCAAATCAGATGGCTGAAAATGGAATTGGAACATTTGCCTTGCCATTCAGCGTTGCTCCAAACTTTGTTATTGATGAAAAGGATTATGCTGTGCCAATGGTTACAGAAGAACCATCTGTTGTAGCAGGGTGCAGTTACGCAGCTAAAATTATTGGAAAATCTGGCGGTTTCACAACAAAAATTTTAGATAGGAAAATGATTGGGCAAGTTGCATTGTATGATATTTTAGACTTTGAAAATGCTATTTCAATGATTTTGGAAAATAAAAATGAGATTTTAAAAATTGCGAATGATGCCCATCCTTCGATTGTAGGACGTGGTGGTGGAGCAATTAATATTGAAGTGAAGAATATTGATGAATTTTTGATTGTTTATCTGATTGCCGATGTAAAGGAGGCTATGGGAGCAAATATTTTGAATACAATGCTTGAGGCAATAAAAATACCGCTTGAAAATATTACAAACGGAAAAAGCCTAATGGCAATTTTATCAAATTATGCAACCGAATCTCTAGTAAAAGCCGAATGTGAAATAAATATAAAACTTCTTAGCAGCTCAATGGAAACATCTATTGAAACTGCAAAAAAAATTGAACTTGCAAGCAAATTTGCAAAACTTGATATTTATCGTGCCACAACTCATAATAAAGGAATTTTCAATGGAATTGATGCTGTAGTAATCGCTACTGGGAACGACTGGCGTGCAATTGAAGCTGGCGGAAATGCCTTTGCTGTGAAAAATGGCAAATACGAAGGTCTTACAACTTGGACTTTTGATGAAAGCACAAATAAATTAAAGGGAGAACTTACCCTTCCAATGCCAATTGCAAGTGTAGGTGGCTCAATAGGACTAAATCCAAGCGTAAAAGCGGCATTTAATATTTTAGGAAATCCTGACGCAAGGACTCTAGCAAGCATTATTACATCAGTAGGACTTGCTCAAAACTTTGCCGCAGTAAAAGCACTTGTTACAACTGGAATACAGCACGGACACATGAAGTTACAAGCTCGTTCATTAGCACTTTTTGCTGGTGCAAAAGGCAAAGAAATTGATATTGTCGTAGAAAGGCTTTTGGAAAGCGGAAAAAGTATTAATTTGGAAAATGTGAAGGCAATTTTAGAAGAAATGAAAATCAAAAAATAATATAGCAGAAAAAAAGAGGTAGTTTATAATGACTACCCCTTATTTTATTAGATTTCATAGATTACATCATTCCTGGCATTCCCATTCCACCTGGCATTCCACCAGCTGGTGATTCTTCTTTTTCATTACCAACTGCAACTTCAGTTGTTAATAATACTGATGATACTGATACTGCATTTTGAATTGCAGAACGTGTTACTTTAGCAGGATCAATGATTCCGGCTTTTACCATATCTACATATTCTTCTTTTGCAGCGTCAAATCCTATTCCATTTTCAGAATTTTTTACTTTTTCAATTACGACACCTGCATCAATTCCAGCATTGATAACAATTTGTCTAAGTGGTGCAGATAATGCTCTTTTCACAATTTCCACTCCAAGTCCTTCTTCACCTTCTAATTTAAAGTCTTCAATTGCTTTTGCGATTTGAATCAAGATTGTTCCTCCTCCAGGCACAATTCCTTCTTCCACAGCTGCTTTTGTTGCATTTAAAGCATCTTCAATTCTCAATTTTCTTTCTTTCATTTCAGTTTCAGTTGCAGCTCCAACTTTTATTACAGCTACTCCACCTGATAATTTAGCAAGTCTTTCCTGTAATTTTTCTCTATCATAATCAGAAGTTGTTTCAGCAATTGAATTTTTTATTTGTCCAATTCTTGCTTGTATTGCATCTTTTTCTCCAAGACCGTCTACGATAACTGTATTATCTTTAGTAATTCTAACTTTTTTAGCTTGTCCCAAGAAATTAATATCAGCAGTTTCAAGTTTAATTCCTTTTTCTTCAGAAATAACTTCTCCACCTGTTAAAATTGCAATATCCTGTAACATAGCCTTTCTTCTGTCCCCAAACGCTGGAGCTTTTACAGCGGCAATATTCAATGTTCCACGAAGTTTATTTACAACAAGAGTTGCAAGTGCTTCTCCTTCCACATCTTCAGCGATTATAAGCATTGGCCGTCCTAATTCCACTGTTTTTTCCAAAATTGGCAATAATTCTTTCATATTTGCGATTTTTTTATCTGTTATTAAAATAAATGGATTATCCATTTCCACAACCATTCTTTCAGAATCTGAAACCATGTAAGGTGACAAGTATCCGTTGTCAAACTGCATTCCTTCTACAACTTCCAAAGTTGTATCCAAAGAACGTGCTTCCTCAACTGTAATAACTCCAGATTCGCCAACTTTTTCCATAGCTTGAGCAATTAATTGTCCTATTTCTACATCTCCTGCCGAAATTGCCCCAACTTGTGCTATTTCTTCATTTGATTCCACTTTTTTAGCTCTTTTTGTAAGTTCTTCAATAACTTTTTTAGAAGCAAGCTCCATTCCACGTCTTATAAATACAGGATTTGCTCCAGAAGCTACCATTTTCAGTCCTTCTTTGATTAAAGCCTGTGCCAGTACAGTTGCAGTAGTTGTACCGTCTCCAGCCACATCATTTGACTTTGTAGCCACTTCTTTTACAATTTGTGCTCCAAGATTTTCAATTGGATCTTTAAGTTCGATTTCTTTTGCTATTGTAACACCATCATTTGTAATCATTGGTGCTCCAAATCCTCTATCTAATACTACATTTCTTCCTTTTGGTCCAAGTGTAATTTTTACAGCATCAGCTAGTGTATCTACTCCCACTTCAAGCGCTTTTCTCGCATCTTCATTAAATTTTATTATTTTTCCCATTTTTAATTTTCTCCTTCTAAATTTTGTAAATTTTTTATTGTGAAATCTTTTTATTTACATTTTTTATAA
>NZ_CALHQO010000169.1:0-3683 GCF_938036635.1 uncultured Leptotrichia sp. | reverse complement strand
AACTTACAAATTTTAAAACAATTATAAGAAAATTAATATTGAAAATTGTAAAAAATGATTATTAAGACTTCTTAAAAATAGAAATACTGTATTTAAAGTACTTTGTGGTGATTAAACTATATATAAAAATCACGTAAAATAACTACGTATGTAACAAATACGTAACAATTACACACTATATATTGTAAATAAATATCATAATATATAGTGTTCATAAAAAAGGCGGCTGTCTGTTCAGCCGTCAAAAAATATATCAATTTATTTTTTCAATTTCTTTTCTCATCTTTTCAATGTTGGTATGTGTATATCTCTTAGTCATACTTATATTAGTGTGCCCTATTATTCCAGTTATTGCACTCTCGTTATCTGACACATCGCTTATCATTGTTGCAAATGTGTGCCTAGTATCGTGTATTGTGTGTGACATATCCAGCTTTTCCATTATTTTCAAAAATTCATTTTTTCTAAAATTGTTATAATTGTAAAAACTTTTTTCAGTTCTATTTGGAATTAGGTATTCTGTCTTGTTTTCCATTCTTTTAATTATGAGTGGGAGTATTTTTGGATGTATTGGTATTACACGGTTTTTTCCAGCTTCAGTTTTGCTTCCACCAATGATTATGTTCTGCTCTAAATTCACGTTTGTTTTTGGAAGTTTCAGAAGTTCATTTACCCTCATACCTGTATATATTAATATTAAAATCACGTCAGCATATTCCAATTCATTAATGTTTTCCCACAGTAAAGCAATTTCTTCGCTAGTAAAAACCTTTCTTTCTATTTTTGGTTTATGTTTGGGCAATTTTATAAACTGACTGTAGTCCTTGACTATTATATCCATCTCCATTGCATTTTTGAAAAGTATTCCTATGAAAGATTTTAAATTTTTTAAAGTTCCACTTGATAAGTGGGAGAGATTATCTATAAAATTTTGAAGTTCTATAGTTCTTATATTTTTCATTTTTTTGTTGTATAAAGGCTTTAAATAATTGCACCACACTTTATAAGACTTCAGACTTGATTTTTCAATTGAGTTTTTTTTGCTTTCCATCATTCTGTCTAGAATTTCTTTAAGTGTGACATCATTCAAGTTAATATTATACGGATTATCATTATAGTCTGCGAGGGCCTTTATCGCTTTGGCCTGTGTTTCATAGTAGCCTAATACTTTCATTATCTGTCTGCCTTCCATATCAAAACCTGTTGTAATGCGTACTATAAAAGGTTTTCTCCTTTTTCCAGAAAGTTTTGATACACTTCCATATCCGTTTGGATTTTTCATAAAAAAATCACACTCCTTAGTATTGAATTTTAAAGGTTTGTGTGATATACTTCTATTGGTGTTTGTGAGTATATCACATTGCTTAGTCCCTATTGCCGTAGGGGCTATTTTTATATTTTAATTAATTACCAATTAATTATTCTCATCGTTCCATTTTTCTAAATGTTTTACCCAATATTTTTTTTTATCAATGTTTTGTATTCGATTGATAATATCAGGTGGTAAGTTAGTAATTTTAATATAGCTATCTGATACATTAGCATTACTTTCTAAAAATACACGAATTTCATTCAACATATTTCCAACTAATACAGGATTGTCTAGAACAATAGTAAGAGACAAGATCATCGAAAACAAATCATTTCTTCCAGTAATTTTCTTTTTAGTATCTTTCCACTTCATTAATGAGTAAGGATTTATTTTCATCAATTTGATTTGTTGCAGTTCATATCTTCTATCAACTCGATATGTTATCACTTTGGCATTGTGAGCTATTTTATTTCTAAATTTTCTAATGATGCTAATTAGATTTTTAAATAATCTAAAATAGTCTTCCTTTTCAAAATCCTCGTGTCTAAAAAATCTTTTAATTAATTTTAATTTTGTTTCTTCTTTTAAGAATGTAAACAAATTTATACAATCATTAAACAGTACATTCTTAAATAAAATCCATGCTGGAACATGATCATGATTTTCCCTATAGTACATTGTAGGATTATCAGATGTATCCTCATAAATTCTTCTGATGTTTTCAATTGTGTCATTAAATTTCTCATTTTGATTGTATGCTACGAAATTATCAGGATCTAAATAATCCTGAATATCTGCACCAAATTCTTCACAAAGTACGTAAGCTAATTTTGTCTTAAATGAATTTTCTGCATAAACGCTGTATTTAAAAAGAATACTTTGAAAATTCATATCAAATATCTTAAAATCGAGTAAATCTATTAATGATACACCATCTTCAAATACACCGTAATCATTTAAAAAACAGTCTTTATACCCATTAATTAAATCATAGTATGATAAACTTTCTAGTATTGTTTTTTCTAACCTCACATCTGGACTAATTTGCAGTTTATATCTATTTTTGAGCCTTTCGATTTGTTCTTCATATGTTAAAAAAGGTTTATCGTATGCCATAAAATTCTCCTTGAATAAAAAAAGTCTTACCACAATAGTAGTAAGACTGGTAGCCCATAAAGGGCAAAGTTATCTTACTATTATTATAGTTTAAAAATCATTATTTGTCAATAGTTATTCTAAAATTTTTACACTATCACCTTTTTTTATAGGAGATTTGTCTAAATATTTTATATTTGAAAAGTCTTTCTCTTCGACATTTAGTTCTATAGCTTTTCTTTCTTTTTTTACGAGAGAGATAGGCTGAAAAGGATTAATTTCATTAATGATTATTTTTTTACAGATAGAGAAATTTTCATACACCTTATCAATTTCCAATTCATCTTTTATGATCTCAATATTCCCAAGTGATTTTCCATCTAAATCAAAAATTTCATCTCCTATTGTAGAAATTCTGACTTCTTGTCCCTCAAAAGCTCCATCATTTGAGCCATAATTAATAATTATATTAAATTTATTAATAATGTCTATTACTTTGTAGTCTTTGTGTTCCTGTTTCATAAAAATATCCTCCTGTATTTATAAATTATCTAATTATAATTGTTTATGATAATTTAAATGTATTTCCATAAATTGAATATGTTACCTCCTCTCTTCTACAACTAAAAAAGCCCCAGCGTCAGACGTATCTGTACCATAGTGGTAATGCCGGGGTATTGATCTCGTTATTGAGTAAAACATGTTTACATTAATATGATACCCCAAAATCACAAATTTTGTCAATAATTTTTTATTTAAATGCCTGACTTATTTCTATTTTTTACTTTTTATCAATTCTTCGCCATCGAATATAAATGATGTCATCATTTCTTTTTTCTCGTTGTATTTTACTTGAAATTTGCTTCTTATCATTGCACTAAATGAATTTTGAGAGTCAACATAACCTTGAATTGTTACAATTCCATCTTTTTTATCAAATCCCCAGTTTGTATTAAACATGTTGTGTATTTAGAAAAAAATTACCCCATTTATTATAGAAATTAAGTAATGTATTTTGGTTTATTTTTTGTTCAGAAAATAACCATAAATTTATAGGTTCTATATGATAAAGTATATCTTCTTTTGTCATATTATCTTTACTTAGCATGACAGTATACTGAAACATTTCTTTTTTTATAAGAGTATCCAACTTATTAATATATGTTCTGCTTACTCCTTTATTTGAAAATATTTCTTCACCGTTAGATGTTATATGTGAAGGATAGAATGAACGTTCTCTATCAATTGCATTTTTAAATATTCTAGCTACATATAT
>NZ_CALHQO010000168.1:0-11800 GCF_938036635.1 uncultured Leptotrichia sp. | reverse complement strand
CAAACCCTAAATTATATAATTTCTATCAGTTCAATTTTAAATGGGTTCGAGTATATTTTGATAAAAAATATTTTTCTTAACAAAATTTTGCTTAATTCTTTTTTGATTCTCAAAATCTGCTAAAAAAACTACTAAAATAAAAAGAAAAGAATAAAATAAAAAAACCTACCAGCAAAGTTCAACTGGTAGGCAAAAGGTAGGACAATAAGACAAGAATTCAACTGCTATTTTTGACTGTTAAAAATCAAAAACAAAATGATTATAACTGTCAAAACAGTCAAATCCCAATTTGCCATTACGACCACCTTCTGTTCGTAATTGTAGTTGTTAAGGTTGCGAGTCTTAACAGTCGAAATTATATTATAAAAAAAGCCCTATTCAATAAGAATAGAACTTTTTCTTCGCATATTTACTACAACCCGAACAGGTTTTTTATTCAGTATTACTGTATCATTTTTCTCTAAAAAATTCAACCACTAATTTTTATAAAAAAAAATCAGAAGTATAAAAAATACTTCTGAAAATATATGTTATAATTTTTTTATTTTTACCATGCAGAGTTTATTAGAACTTCTTCTCCATAGCCACCGTTCATTTTTTGTGGATTTGTAGAGTTGTAAGCTCTTTGAACTCTTATTCCTCTGATTCCTAATTCTCTTGCGGCTAGGATATCATCGTCACTGTCACCGTAGTGGATTGAAACGTTGTGTTTTTTGATGTAGAATGATTTGTCATATTTGTAGCCACCTGTTGGTGTGTCAGATGTATATTCTACATAAATTTCTTTTGGTAGTTCAAAGTATCTTTGCAATGTTTTAGAAAGTTTTGTAGAAGTGTAGTTTTTGTCTTTTGAATGTTTTGTTCTTCCTGTGATGAAAAATACGTTATCTCCTCTTTCCAAGTGCATTTTTATCAAGTCTTTTGCAGATTGTTTTGGAATTGAATGTTCATCTCCGTTTTCAGCTACATAATCCCAGAATTTTTGGTTGTACAGGTAACTTACAGCTCCTCTTTTGTCTCCTGGAATTTGGAAATAATGTTGCCCATAGATAAAGTATCCGCTTGAATGAAGCAATGTGTCATCAATGTCAAAACTTACATTAATTGGTCCTTTTCCTTCTAGACTTTTCTTAATGTCGTCAACAGACACAAAATGAACAGCCTTCTGAACTTTATCTGTTGAATAAAATCCCTCATGAGTATAAGGAACCTTTGGTCCTGCTGCAAATACTACAGATGCAGCAAATAAAAATAATAATGCTTTTTTCATAACATTTCCTCCTATATATTTTTTATTTTACTAACAAAATCTTGCTATCTTAAAGGCTCACAATCTATAAATTCTCCCTTTGCTGTATAAGTACATATATTTCCTGTTTTTTTCCCTGTTTTTTTAGGAATTTTGAAATAAGAGCAACTTACAGTTGCCAATGCAGATAGAACCAATACTAAAAACATTTTTACCTTTTTCATAGGAAAACCTCCTGTAAAATAGTTTTTTATCTAAATTTTTTTAAAAAAAGATGTTCTCTTAAAAGAAAACATCTCTCAAATTTCTATATATCAAATACAATAGATTTAACTCTTGTCATGCTTTCTATGCTGTATTTTATTCCTTGAACTCCTGCTCCTGAACCTTTGATTCCTAAGAATGGGAAGCTATCAGGCCCTCTTTGAGTCTTGTTATTTATGTGAACAGTTCCAACTTCCAGTTTTTCAGCGATTTCAAATGCCAATGGGAAATGTTTTGTGAATACTGCTGATTGAAGTCCATATTCTGATTTGTTTGCAATTTCTACTGCTTCATCTACGGATTTTATTCTGATAATTGGCAATACTGGTCCAAATGGCTCTTCCCATGCGATTCTCATATCAGTTGTTACATTGTCAAAAACTACTGGCCATATTAAGTTTTTTTCTCTTTTTACTGTTGTCAATGCTTTTGCCCCTTTTTCTTGTGCATCTTTTATCAATCCTTCGATAAAGTCTGCTGATGGAGTATCAATTACTGTTGTAATATCAGCGTTGTCAAAAGGATCTCCTACAGTTAGTTTTTCAACTTCTGCTTTTATCAAGCTAGCCAATTTATCAGCAACAGAGTCCATTACAAGCACTCTTTTGATAGCAGTACATCTTTGTCCAGAATAGCTGAATGCTCCTGATACGATATCTTTTGCAGCTTTTTCTAAATTAGCGTCTTCCAATACGATTCCAGCATCTTTTCCACCTAATTCAAGCATAATTGGTCTCATTCCTGCAAGTTTTCCAATTTTTTCCCCAATCGGTGTACTTCCTGTAAAGTTTATAAAATTAACTTCTTTATGTTCAATTAAATAATCTCCAATTTCAGAACCTTTTCCAGTTACAGAGTTTAATACTCCTGCTGGAATTCCAGCTTCTGCAAATGCTTTAATTAATAACAATCCGCTAATTGAACCTTGTGTAGGCGGTTTAAAAATTACTACATTTCCTCCAATTAATGCAGGTGCAATTTTAGATGCTGATAAGTTTACTGGATAGTTAAATGGTGCGATTGCAAGTACAATCCCAACTGGCTCTCTTTTTACTGCTCCATATTTTCTCTTGCTTCCAGCTTCAAATCCACCACCATTTACAAATTCACCTGTGATTCTAAGTCCTTCTTCTGCAGCATATCTAATCAAATCTGCCGTTCTTACTACTTCTGAAATAGCAGCCTTAATTCCTTTTGCAACTTCTTTTGCTAAGTTTTCCCCAATTTTATCTTTATCTCTTTCAAGAATATCTGCAGCCTTATTCAAATAAGCCGCTCTTTCTACAGCTGATAATGCTCTCCAAGCAGGTAAGGCCTTTCTGGCAGATTCCATAGCATAATCAACTTCTTCTCTTGACATAGCTGGTACAGTTCCAAGTTCTTCCCCATTTATTGGCGAATAAATAGTTATTGTATTTTTAGAGTCTTTCCATTCTCCGTTCACTAAATTTTGATAATTCATCAAAATACCTCCTTATTCCAATTTTGTATACTTTATAATTTTACCACATATTTTACATAATTAATATACCTTTTTTCATATATTTTTCATTTATTTCGAATATTTGTTATTTTTAATATCGAAAAGTTTCAAAAATTTACTTTTTAATATACAAAACAAATATTAAAAAACTTTATCTCCACTATTTTTTTTCTGAAAATTCATCCACTCAAATACATTTTTAAATGCCTTCCCATTTACATTGGCCTTTTCACTTCCGCCTTTTCCAGTGTTACTTGGCTCAAATCCGAAAGTTTCGGTATCTTTGGAATTTTTTATTTTATCCCTGTTCTGCACACCTTCCACTTGATTATTCAAAAAATATATCCACGAAAAATGTCCAGGAAATCTTGAATCTGGCACATCTGTCCCAATTACATTTTCATAATACGAATACCATGCATTATCCGCTCCATCCTTTAATAAATCTCTATACGTTGGAAGTGAGAATTTTTTAGGCGTAACAATCCCATCATCTGCCGCCGCAATAAACCACACTGGCGTTTTTTTCATCTTCTGAATTTTTTCGTTCGTTACCCACAGTTTCTTAGTTTCTACAAATCTTGAAACTGCACTGTTTTTACCGCCTGCCGAAACTTCGATATTATTTGTCTTATAAGTTCCATCGCTATTTCTCACATATTCGTGATAAGCATACGCCTCGCAAATCGGTACTGCCGCAGCAAAGTAGTCTGGATAAGTAATTATCATATTTACAGTCATATATCCGCCATTTGAATCTCCAGCAAGATAAATTCTGCTTGTATCGACATACGGATTATGTTTTACATATTCCTTGATTGTATCCATCAAAATTTGAGTGTATCTCGAATTTCCGCTTCCATTTCCATTAGTCCCATCGCCTTCATCCATCCAGTAAGTTGGTGACTGTACAGCCAGAACAAATGCTCCTTTTGTATCAGTTCCTCCTGCAGTAAAATATTTCTGAATTTCCTCTTTTGCAAGTGCCGAAGTTTCTGTACCTAAAATATCAATATCAGGATCTGTTCCACCTTCCCCTTGTCCGTGAAGCCAGATAATTAAAGGTTTTTTTATTCCTGATTTTAGACTTTTAGGCTCATAAGCTGCCATTTCCAGTTTCAGATTTTCCATTTTTTTTGTAATCGGATTTTTGTAATTTCCACTAAATGAACTTCTATAATTGAATAATTCTGTATCAGTCGAAACTCTATTATTAATCACATTTTCTTTTTTATTAACTAAGTAATCTTTCCCATAAACTGTAACTTTTCCTTCAATTTCCACAATATATTCTTTTGCCCATTCATTAAAAAATTTTTCTCTGTTATATATAAATGGCGTCCCTTCATACTTCAAAGTTTTTGTATCAAACTTATTTTCCAGCTCAAGCGTAATAATTCCTGTGTCAAATGCCTTTTCCCCTTTTCTATCAGACACATAAATATTTTCTACTTTTCGTTCAAATCCATTCGTTTTCACTTTCCAGCCATCTTTATTTAAATTTGTTATTCTGTAATCATTTATTTCTAAAATAATTTTGCTAACAGCAGGCCCGCTTTCAAACCCTTGTACAAAAATACTAATTTTCTTTATTCCGTCATAATTTGATAAATCCACAGTTTTTTCACTCACTTTCCCACTATCAGTTCTTTTTCTTCTCACTTTTTTCCTGTTCCCACGTGTCGCACCATTCACAATTACTCCAGTAATTAGCATAATAAACAAAATCATTGCTAAACTTTTTTCATAAACAACCATTATCCTTATTTTTGTATTTCTCAAAAAAAGCAGGAGCTAAAAACTCCCGCTAAAATTTTATTATTTTTCAAGTTTTACCATTGTATATGTTAATGCAAAACTTACTCCTGAAGCTGCTATTATTGAAATTAAGTATAAAGGCATTTGTCCATTTAAGAATAACAACATTCCTGGTACCACTGTAACTGCCATTCCAGAAGCCTTAAGTCCAAAAATTGAAGCTAAAAATCCACCTGTTGCTCCACCTACAAGCCCCATTAAGAAAGGTTTTCCTTTTCCTTTAATTAAGTTTACCCCGTAAATTGCTGGTTCTGTAATTCCTAATGCTGCTGACAATGCTGATGGCAATGCTAATGCTTTTAATTTTGCATCTTTTGTCTTAATACCAACTGCTAGAACTGCTCCAAATTGTCCTGCTACAGCTGCTGATAATAATGGATTAAATGGATTGAATCCATCTTTTGCAAGCAATTGAATTTCCAAGAAGTTAAATATATGGTGTACTCCTGTTACAACTATTAGTTGTTGAAGTCCTCCAATTATTATTCCTGCTATTCCAAGCGGTAATTTTAAAATCCATTCTGTACCAATTAAAATATAATTTTCTAGACTGTGGAATACTGGACCAATAACGAATAACCCTAATGTACTCATTACCAAAAATACAATAAATGGAGTTAATAATAAGTCTAATGCATCTGGGATAACTTTTCTTAATCTTTGTTCTAATTTTGCTCCTATCATACCTACGAATAATGCTGGTAAAACTGTTCCTTGATATCCAACTACTGGAATAAACTTAAAGAACATTATTGGATGTGCATCTCCTGATGCTACTTGATAAGCATTCGGTAAAGAACCGCTAATTAACATAGAACCTAATACAATTCCCAATACAGGTGATCCACCAAATACTTTAAATGCAGACCATGCAACTAACGCTGGTAAAATAATAAATGCTGTATCTGTTAATACTTGTGTATACATTAAGAAATTAGGATTTATACTTTCTGGTGTTGTTCCCATCAATTTTAATAAATTTTCATTTGTTAATAATCCACGAAGCCCCATAAATAAACCAGTTGCAACTAATACTGGTATAATTGGAACAAAAATGTCTCCAAATGTTCTTGAAATTCTTTGAATAACGCTTCCTTGTTTAGCTGCTTCTTTTTTCATATCAGATACTGAAGATTCACTAACTCCTCCAAGTCCTTGAACAGCTTCATAAACTTTATTTACAGTTCCTGTTCCAAATATTACCTGAAACTGTCCTGAATTAAACATTGTTCCTTTTACTTTTTCAATACTATCTACCTTGTCTTTGTCAATTTTATCCTTGTCAACTACCATAATTCTAAGTCTTGTTGCACAGTGTGCAAATGAACTTATATTTTCTTTTCCTCCAATAGCTTCTATCACTTCTTTAGCTATTTCTTCATAACTTTTTGCCATTTTCATCTCCTTTACAATTTTTTTAACAATAAAATTAATTATACCTTATTTTTTTGAAAAGTCAATACTGCTTTTGAAAAAAACTATAACTTTATTTGAATTACAATAGTTTATTAATTTTAAAATTATTTCTTTTTAATTTTTTTTTGTTGATTTTTAACAAAATAAAAACTACTATATTGCTAATAAATACAGTAGTCTTTAAAAAAATTAGATTTTTAGTCCATTTCAAATTCGATGTAGACAGTTTTTGAAATATTTAATTTTTTTGGAGAAATTACGATATTTTTTCTTGCTGATTCATCCAAGAGTTCCTTGTCGCTTTTTTTCAGCTGGACTAAGTTAGTTTCATAATTTGCGTGGCTGTAGTAACTGTAGTTGTAATCTGTATATGGTTGAATAACTCCATATGACTTATCTGTTATTGTAACGGGATTTTTTAAGTTCAAGTCTGTTTTCCCAAGAATAACTTGTGCTTTTTTCAAGGCTTCCTTGTAGGCATTTTCATAAAGTTCATTTTCTAATTGCTGCTTGTTGTCGATGTCGTATTCAATTTGTCCTGTTGTACCAATTCCCAATGTATTTGCTACATTTATAATATTTCCTAAATTTTTCAAATCTCTTGTTTCAACTTCAATTTCATGTGAAACTATCTGAATATTTTTTCTATTATTTGTTCGTTTTTCAAGATTGATTTCCTTATTGTCGTAACCTGCAATTTTTATTATTCCTGCTGGAATTCCAGCTTTATTTAATTTTTGCTGTATTTCATTAAATTTGGACATTGCATTTTGGTATGCCTCTTTGTTTGTCGCATTTTGTGATGTAACAGTGAAAATGTAAGTACCATTTTTGCTTCTGTTTAAAGAATAAATTTTTTCTGTGGCAAGGACATTCATAAAGTTTTTCAATGTATCAAGAGAGATTCTGTCAACTTCTATTGAAAGTTTCGTCTGATATTCCTTTTTTCCTTTGTTTTCAACTACTGTATCCCAGTTATATGATTCATAAGTGGAGTATCCTGTCGAATTAATCTTATTATATTTTGTACCAGTCTGGGCAAGCAGTCTCTTGTATCTTTCAAGAATTTGTGAATTTTCGGCACTTGCCTTATCCAAATTTTCGTTTTCAGTCTGAATTGTAAGTCTAATTTTTGCTGAATTTGGTGAAATTTCCTTTTGTGAAACTCCTCTAACCTGTATTCTTTTTCCAGTAACTTCGCCATCTGCAAATGATAATACCGAAAAAATTATCATAAGTAATGTTATTATTTTTTTCATTTTAAAATTCCTTTCTAAAATTTAATTTTCATTCTTTAAAATATAGTCTAGTATAAAAATTTATTCCCATTTTTAAACCGGATTTAGTATAAATATAAAGTTATACTATTTTTGTTATTTCATTTCATACATAACTGATATATTTTGCACAAGTTTTAATGGTTTTGGAGTATAGTCAACTCTTGAGCTTCTGCTATCCTTTCGTAAAGATGTTGTCCCTGAATAAATTGAGAATTTAGCATTTGAATATTCTGCCATCGGTGCTGCTGCCGCTTCATACTTTACTTCCCAGGCCTGATCAATTCTGTCAATCATTTTTTGCTGAAATTCCACATCTTCACTTACAATAATTGGTGTTCCTAATTTCATTTTACTGGAACGCAAAATGCTTTCTGCCTTCTGTTTTGTCTGATTATAGGCATCTTTATACATTTCTGACTCAATTCTGTCTTTATCTGATAAGTCAAAATTAATTGAGCCATTTATATTTATTCCATTATCATCAGCAATAGAAATTATTGTATTAAGTTCCTTTATATTCTTTGTTGTAAGTATGAATTCATCTATAACATAGTAAACATCTTTTTTTGTACCTTTATTTTCTGTATAATTTTCTTTTATTTGATAATCGCTCAAAATAATATCACTTTCAGGGATTCCAGCTGAAATCAGTTTTCTTCTTGAAGTATTAAGTTTATTAAATACTTTATTTAAAGCCTGGTCAACTGTCATTCCATTTTCATTTATATTAAATGCAAATGTATTTTCGTCAAAATTTTTCTGAATACTTTGTAAATTGTTTCCATCTTCCAAGTCAATCAATGCTGAAATCTTGTTAAAATCAGTATTTTTTACCAGCATTGACATATTTACGTCATAAGAAGTGGGCTTTTTATCAGTATTTTTTACAGTTTTATTTGGAACAGTTTTTACATCCAAAATATCTTCATCATCGTATTCTGTACCCTTTCTATTGTAAAATGCCTTTGTTTCCAGATTTTCAAGTGATATTTTTCTAGCTCTCAATTCATTTTTAAATTTCTCAACTTTCTTATTTACATCACTTGTTGCCTGATTTAAGCTATTTCCTTTAACCTCAACATTAAAATTAATCTTTGCTAAATCTGGCATAACTTCTCTTTCTGCGTTTCCAGTAACACTAATTTTTCTCACAATATTCTCATTCGCCCCAAACGAAAGAATACTCATAAGTGAAAAAAGCGCAATTGCTATCTTTTTCATATTTACCTCCATAATTCTAATTTATTATTTTTTAAAAATTCCTATCTTTTGTATAAGTATAACACACGTATATTAAAAGTAGATGAGGGTTTTTTTATTTATTTTGTAAGATTGTTTATTACTGAAAATATTGTATATATGGCTAAACTATGTCTTTTAGTTATAAAAAAAGATATAGTTTGGCAAATAACTTATTATTTTTTTACTTTACAGTCTTTAATAACTAAAATCAAACCAAATTTCGTTATAAAAATAAAGAAAATTAGAAGAATTACATAATAAAAAAATGACAAAATTGAAAAAATATAGTATAATGTATGATATTATTATAAATCCATTTCAAAGTAGGGATTGTTTTACACATCCAATTTAATTTTGGTTAAATTTGGCAGAATTTAAAATTAACAATTTAGTAGATAGAAATTTTTTAGAAAGGATGTAAGATGAATAAAAGAAAAATCGAAGGTGCAATTTGGTTTGCTGCGGGGCTTATATTAGTATTGCTATTAGGGAATAAATCAAGTATGCTTAGTGATAATGCTGGAGAGAATATTTTTTCTCTTATATTGAGTGGTATTACATTATTTTTTGGAAAAATGACATGGTTTATAGCGGTAATGGCTATTTTGTATGGAATAATTTTATTTTTTTATGAAAAAATTGGCATTGATATGACACAGGGGAAAATTGCAGCTCTTATTGGATTATTTCTAAGCTGGGGAATGGTTTTGGTAAGGGGTTCAGTTGTTAAGGGAAAACCTTTGGCAGATAATTTTACTGAGGCGGGAAGACAACTTTTAGAGATAGGATTTAGCCGTGAAAGTGGTGGAATTCTTGGAGCATTGCTTTCAATGCCATTTTATAAAGTGTTACATTCTCAAGGGATGTTTATAGTTTTGATAATTTTAGTAATAATTTTTGTAATATGGTTAATTAAGGACTTGATTGAACTTGGATATGAAGTTTTTAAAGAGATAATAAAATATTATAAAAGTGATGACTATAAAGAGAAAAAAAGAAAATTGGCTGCTAAAAAATATGCAGAAAATTTGAAAAAAACAGATTATAAACGTTATCAAAGAGAAATGTTGAAGGCAAAAATTATCCAGTCCAGAAATGAAAAATTAAGTTTTGAAATTGCGAAAAAACCAAAAGACAACTTTTTACAGAAAACAGAAGTTTACTCGAAAGAGGAATTAGCTGAAAAAGAAAAAGAGTGGATTGAAATTTTTGAAGAGAAAGAAAAAAGTAAACAAAAAAATGTAGAAACTTTGAAAAAGAATGAAAGTGAAGTAAAAGATAAAATAAAAGAAAATGAATTAGAAACAGTTGCAGAACCAACAGAAGTTACAAAGCAAGAAGAAGTTTCAGAAAAGCCTGAAATTAAAGAACAAGAAGAAGAAAAATTAGACTCTGAAAAGGAAACTTCAGATAGCTTATCCGACTCAAAAGAAGAAGTATCAGTTGAAAATGAAAATAAAAAAGAAAACGATAGTAAAGTTGAGAAAGAAGTTGATAAAAAAGGACCTAAATTAGAGATAGTAACACCTTTAAGAAGAGAGGAAATATCTAAAAGATACAATTCTGAAAACATAGATCCGAATTTTCAGCAATTTCCAAAACTGGAAGCATTTGAAAATAAAGAAATGAAGGAAAAGGAACTGGAAGATGAATTAAAAAAAGTTAATGCAATGTTTGATAATAATCAAGGCTATGATGATGTGGTAAAAAAATCTATTGAAGAAATCTTTAAGTCAAAACCAATGGATCTTAAAAGAAAACAGGAAATTGAAAAAAGCATAAGAGAAAATGTAAGACACCTTGAAAATGTACTAAAAGAGTTTGGAGTTGAAGCCAAAGTTGTAAATTATGAATATGGTCCAACTATTACAAGATATGAAATAGTCATTCCAAAAGGTATAAAAGTGAGCAAGGTTACTGGTCTTTCGGATGATATTGCAATGAATTTGGCAGCTGAAAGTATTCGTATAGAAGCGCCAATTCCAGGAAAAAATACTATTGGAATCGAGACTCCTAATAAAATTAAGGAGCCAGTTCATTTTTCAAACATCATAAAAAATAAAGAACTCGATAAAGGTGAATTAAGGGTAATTTTAGGAAAAGATATTGTTGGAAGAGATAAATTTATAGATATCGCTAAAATGCCTCACTTACTGATTGCAGGACAGACAGGTTCAGGGAAATCTGTTGCTGTAAATACATTAATTTCAACATTGATTTCTAAAAAATCTGAAAAAGAAGTTAAATTTATAATGGTTGATCCTAAAATGGTAGAGCTTATGCCATATAATGATATTCCGCATTTGCTTGTTCCAGTAATTATAGATCCGCAACAAGCTGCAATAGCATTGAGATGGGCGGTTAATGAGATGGAAAATAGATACAAGCAGCTTATGGAAAATGGCGTAAGAAATATAAAAACTTACAATGGATTAAGTTTTGTGGAAAAAATGCCTTATATTGTTATAATAATTGATGAGCTGGCAGATCTTATGATGGTAGCGTCTGGAAGTGTTGAGGAGTCAATCGCAAGAATTGCACAAAAGGCAAGAGCAGTTGGAATCCACTTAGTTGTAGCAACACAGCGTCCATCTACAGATGTTATAACTGGAATGATAAAGGCAAACTTGCCAAGCAGAATTTCTTTCGCATTAAGATCACAGATTGATTCGAGAACAATACTTGATACAGCTGGAGCAGAAAAGTTATTAGGTCAGGGAGATATGCTGCTGCTTGCAAATGGTTCTTCAAAGCTGGAAAGAATTCAGGGAGCATATATTTCGGATGAAGAGGTTAAAAATTTAACAGATACGCTAAAATCTTCTAAAAAAGTAAAATACAGAAATGAAATCTTAGAGGAAATTCAAGAAGAAACAATTGACATTGATCCATTTTTTGAAAATGCAGTAAATATTATAAAACAAGAAAATAAAGTTTCTATTTCATTATTACAGCGTAAATTAAAAGTAGGGTTTAATAGAGCTTCAAGAATTTATGAGCAGTTAAAAGAGCATGGAGTTATAAGCTATGATGATCAAATAATAACTG
>NZ_CALHQO010000167.1:0-5098 GCF_938036635.1 uncultured Leptotrichia sp. | reverse complement strand
ATACTATTACTGTGACAATTTTATAACTATAATAAAATAAGTTATAAAGATTACTTTTTAGATAGGAGGATGTATGGGGATTTTTAATTTTTTTAAATCTTCTGATAAAAAAAGAAATAAAAAGACAGTAAATCAAGAAGTTAATATAAATAATAACGTCAATAATCAGCAGATTAGAAGACCAATCTACGATATTGTAAATAATGAATCCGAAATGATTGAAAGTGGTAATTACTCAGATGACTTTAAAGATATTTCCTACTATGATGAGTTCGGAAAAGAATTTAAAATGCCCAAAAAAGACTGGATTGAAAAAAAATTATATCCAGCTATAAGGAAAAATTGGAGTAATATGGATGGATTATATCCAATAATTCAAGATGCATTTTCAAAAGGGGTTTATCCAGAGGTAAAAGAAGCAGTATTAAGATTTTATGCAACTGATGAAAATTTTGAGAGAAAATTGATTTTACTTGGAACTTATCATATAAAAACAGGGTCATGCCAGAATGCTGTCGAACTATATGAAAAAAATCTAAATATCAATAATTTGACCGAAGGACTTTGTATAGCCTATGCCGAAGCATTAGAGCTTTGTGGCAAGTCAGCTGAAGCAGAAAAAAAATACTATGAAGCAATTGAAATTAATCCAAATTCATCAATAGCATTTAAAAAATATTTTGATATTGTAAAAAATAGAAGTAATGAGGAATACGAGAACAAACTTGAAAAACTTTCTGAAATATCAGGAAATTGGCGTGCAAAAATGAAGCAGGCCATAGTTTACTTTAAAAAAGGTAATAAGGAAAGTGGAAATTATTTTTTGATAAATGCCTTGAAAGAATCTGGTTATAATGCTGAAGTAATGTATATTACATCGAGTATTTATATTTTAAATGAACTTTATGATGAATTCAAGCAGTATGTGCTGGCATATTATAATCCAGAAAAACACAATGCTTATACTGCTTTAAATGTTTTGAAATATTATAAAATAAAAGATATGTATAAGGAAGGACTGGAACTTTGTAAATTTACTTCTAAATTCCCTTGGATTGAACATTATAAAAAGTTTATGTATTATGAAGATTATTTTTGGAAATTAAAAATAAAGGCTGAAACTTGGAATAATACAGAAGAAAATACTGTAACTCACTTTTTTTCAACAAATAAGCCTATCTGGTATTATGAGTTTAATCATCCTGAATTTATGCTAAATCAAAGTAGACGTGTGAAGCCCAATATTCTTATTCTGACATTTACATCAATAGGTGAGAAATCAGAACTGGCTGAAAATTTAGCAGTTTCATTACCTTTACATTTAAATGAAAATCTTCATTATAAAACAAATTTAAATTATCAGTTAGCAATTGCTTACAATAAAGAAAGTTTATTTATATCTAAAAAACGATATAGTACAGATTATATGAAACTTATAAGAAAGCAGAATAATAATTTGAATTTTGTTTTGGCTGGAAATATTTTAAAAATGCCAAATGTAGAAAAATATGAGATTGAAATATACCTTTATGACACGTTTAATGAGCAAAAATCTATTTTGATTAATAAAATTTATGATGGAAATAATATTTATAGTGTTCAAAATGATTTATTAAAAGCTGTCAGTACTTTCTTTGAAAGAGATTTTTCAATAAAATATGAGAAAAATTTAAATAATTTGATTTTATTTTCGCCTAAAATGAAATTCTTGATACAAAGCAAGGCTCATAAGGAGCATCAATCTTGGCGATATAAAAAACTGCTTTCAGATCAAATCGATGTAGTGCTTGAAGATAGAAACAATGATTTAAAGAAAATCAATTTATTAGCACTTTTATATGAAATAAAACAGACTAACAGTCAATTATTAAAATTTCAAAAACCTCTTATTTATAGTATGAATATTCATGGTATTTTTGAGACACAGACATTAAAAATACTTGCACCAATTATATTTAAAATATATGATGATGATGTTAATTTTCAAGCAAATATAGAGGCTTTAAATATTACAGATTCAAATTATTTGAGCTGGATAAACAAATTTTCAGGAGAATAAATTATGTTTTTCTATTATAAAAAAGTAGTAGCAATAATAGTGTCTTTTTTCTATATACTTGCAAATCACAGTTTTTATAATTCTATTTTCAATGAATACACAAATGACAAGCTTTTTAAGATATCAACTTGGCTTGGTGTAATTGAAGTGATTTTTTGGATTATGCTATTTTATTCTGTTTTTTATCTAGAAAATAAAGATATTAAATTTGATGATAAAAAAGAAATAGCAGAAAAAGAAGTAAAAAAAGATATAAGAGATTTGATAATCTGTTTTTCAATATTCATAATAAGTTTAATTTGTGTAGATATTTCACGTGTAATCTTGCAAAGTTCGCCATATATTAACGATACAGTTTCAACTGTAAATTCTTATGTTTGGCTTGTTGGTGGAACGAGAGTCTTGTTTATTTTTTCATCAGTAGTATTTGGTGTTATTGCTGCAAGCAGAAGAAATATATTTTTGATAATTGTATCAGTTATAAATTTTATAGTTTCTATAATGATATGGCTTGATTTTGACGGAAATGTTACTGCAATTATGAGAATTGTTATTGCTATTTTGGCTATTATTTATTACTTGCTTTTAAAAGATAACAATGATAGTCATTACAAAGAAAAGGTTACAAAATAAATTTGATTAAAATAATTTTTTAGCAGGAGGAGATAAGTAAAATGAAAAAAAATATAGCAAAATTGTTATTTTTAGCATCAATACTATCTGTTGGAAATATTTTGAATGCACATAATCAAAATGTCTCAAAAGATGTTCAAAAGCCAATAGAAATAAAAGTTGATGATAATGGAAATGTGACAAAAAATCAATCTAACGGAAATGAGAATAATAAACCGAAAACGAATCCTACAAATGTTTCAAGAGGAGGAATTAATACAATTAAAAATACAGCAGGATCAATAACAGTAGACTCTTCATATACTTCAACAGGTCAAAATTATAGACAAAGATTCATAATTTTGCATTATACTGCAATGAATAGAGATGGTTCTTTAAGAGCTTTGACAAACAATGAGGTAAGTGCTCATTATTTAATATCTGACCAAAAAAGTGATCCTGTATATTATTTAGTGGATGAAAACAAAAGAGCATGGCATGCTGGAGTAAGTGAATGGAAAACAAGTAAAAATTTAAATGACAGTTCAGTTGGAATAGAAATTGTTAACAGTGGAAATGTAAGCGGAAGTTTTGAGCCATTTAAAGATTTTCAAATTAAGGAAGTGGCAGTGCTTGTAAAATATTTGGCGGATAAATATGAAATTCCTGCAACGAATATTTTAGGACATTCAGACATTGCCCCACAAAGAAAGCCTGATCCAGGTCCATTATTCCCTTGGGAAGAGTTATACAAAAAATACAATATAGGAATGTGGTATGACAATGCAAGAAAATTAGCATACGAGTCTGAATATGCAGATACTTGGAATACTTTGCCAGCATCGACAGTACAGGCTGAATTTTCTAAATTTGGATACACAATTAGCTCTACTGGAAGATGGGATGAGCAGACAAAAAATGTAATAAAAGTTTTTCAGTATCATTTTAGACCTTCAAACTATGATGGAAAACTTGATTTAGAAACATTTGCAATTTTAAAAGCATTGAATGAGAGATATAATAATAAATAATCTAATTACATAAGAAAGGAACATTAAAAATGAAAAAATTTTCAAACAGAGTTATAAATATGCATTATTCACCAATCAGAAAATTAGTTCCATATATTGATGAAGCTATAAGATCTGGCGTGAAGGTATATCAGCTGCATATAGGACAACCTGATGTAGAGACACCAGATACATTTTTTGAAGGACTTAATAATTATAAGGAAAAAATTGTTAAATATACGAATTCGGCTGGGATAATGGAATTGAGAGAATCATTTTCAAAATCTTATGCAAAAGTAGGAATTGATATTTTACCTGAGGATATCTTGATTACTCAAGGTGGAAGTGAGGCAATTCAGATTACATTACAAACTATTTGTAATCCTGGAGATGAAGTTTTGGTTCCTGAGCCATATTATACAAATTATGATAGTTTTTTGAGAATTGCTGATGCAAAATTAGTTCCGATTGAAACTTCAATTGAAAATCATTATCATTTGCCAAAAAGAGAAGAAATTGAAAAATTAATTACTCCAAAAACAAAGGCTATAATGTTTTCAAATCCGAGCAATCCGACTGGAATTGTATTTAGGAAAGAAGAAATGGATTTAATAAGAGATATTGCAATAAAACATGATTTGTATATTATTACTGATGAAGTCTACAGACAATTTATTTATGATGAAGAAATCGAAAAAAGTTATCAGTCATTTATGTCGATTCCTGAAATTGAAGACAGAGTAATTTTAGTTGACAGTATTTCAAAGCATTATAGTGCATGTGGAGCAAGAATTGGAGTGATTGCCTCAAAAAATAAAGACTTTTTATCACAAGCTCTAAAATTCTGCCAAGCAAGATTATCAGTTTCAACAATCGAGCAATATGCAAGTACAAATCTTATAAATACTTTGGATACTTACATTGACAATACGAAATTAGAATATAAAGTAAGACGTGATATGATTTATAACAATATCATAAAAATACCAGGAGTTGTAACATACAAACCAAGCAGTGCATTATATCTGATTGCTGAATTACCAGTGGATGATATTGAAAAATTTGCAATTTGGCTATTGACAGAATTCAGATATGAAAATCAGACACTATCATTTGCACCAGGTCCTGGATTTTATACAACGCCAGGAAAAGGTACGAAGGAAGCAAGATTTTCTTTCTGTACACATAACCTGATTGAAATTGAAAATGGAATGAAAGTGTTAAAAAAAGCATTAGAAGAATATAATAAAGGAAAATAATAAATAAAAAGTTAACTGCACCTAAAACAAAATAAAAGGTGTAGTTTTTTATTATTTATAAAATCTTTCAGCTAATATGTCTAAAAGTTTATGTTTAAGAGTTTAAGAATAAATAAAAAAATAGGGAATTTCAATTATGAAAAAAAAGAAAATTTACT
>NZ_CALHQO010000166.1:0-5090 GCF_938036635.1 uncultured Leptotrichia sp. | reverse complement strand
AATTATACCTCATATTTTTATATTTTCAAAATTTTTACTTTTTCATCAAATTATTTTCCAAGAATTTCAATGCTTTTTCAACATCTTTCAAAGTAGCCAAATATTATGAATATTCTGTATGAAGTAGTAAATAATTTCAATTCCTTAAAAACTTGCTTTAATTCCAAGTCCTCCTCTTACGTTGTTACCTTTCGTATCATATCCCAAATTTGCAGTCACTCCCAATCCTTGATTTTGTATTCCGAAGTTTAAGTCAAGCTTCACATTTCCTTTTCTACCTTCCTTTTCGCTTCTCAAATTGTACCAGTCTGCATCGGTATAGGCTACTTTTACTCTATTCGAACCCATACTTCCAAGTTCTGTTTCATATGCTATTCCTGTTCCTAGTACTAATGTTGTATTTGCTGTCAGCGGCTGGACATATTTAAATTCCGTTCCTATTTCAGGCTTTGCTGAAAAATAATCATTTTCTTTTACTTTTAATCGTATATCTCCATTTTTTTCCTTGATCCTGCTAAATCTTCCATATTCCATATTCAATGCCCCATACGGTCTAATGCTTATTTTATCATTTAATCTTATTTCTTTTCCAATTTCGTTCCTCATCCCCAATCCGTATGAATAATAATTTGATTTTGCATTAAATACATTGTCTACAACAAGAAATCTTCTGTTCATGCTGTTTATTCCAAAAAAACCTTCTCCTGATACTGTCCATTTCAAATTTTTATCCTTGTCAAATGTGACCGTCTTAAACACTCCACCTTTGAACATCGTCTGATTTTCTCTTGACTTTCCTATATCTTTGAATTGAAAGTTATTATTCACTACTCCTGCATACCAACCTCTTGTATCGTCAGAATCTAAATCATTTTTATGAACATAAGCTATCCCATAAGTATTATTTTTATAATCAGTTATTCCTGCTGTATCTGTCTTATATTCATCTTTTGAACCAAACACTTTTATTCTGTCATTCTGTTCAGCTTCATCTTTTATCAAACCGTTTACTTCCCTAGTTACTGTATCTCCTGTTGTTTTTATCCTTGATTGAACATTCGCATACTGGTGCCCCATCATTTCGTCTACTGCTTGAGTAAATAATATCTCTTCATTATTTCCTATATTGTTTAATTTATTAAATAATTCCTTTTCAGAACCTTCTTTTTCCACTCCATATCTCCGTTCCAGTCCATCCAAAAAATTATACGTCTGTCTTGAATTTTCCTTATCCCCTGCAAACACTGTATATGGAACTTTTGCTAAATATATATCTTCTGTTCCGTTTGCATTCGCCGTCATCCCAGCCATCCAGGTAAGACCTCCTGAATACACATTCCATTCCTTTATTCCTGAATTCTGTATCATCCCTATGAAAGGAGATGTAATATTTTGTCCTAGCTGAATATATTTCTTATCAGTGCTCTGTGCCGCTTCAGTTCCTATTATCAAATCTGCCGACTGCATATTGGCAAGAGCTCCTAAATTATTAACAGGATTAGTTTTCGTTACTCCCGAGGTGTCCACATAAATACCCACTGATGAAACAGGATTTGAGACGTTTGATGAAGCCTTAGGATTAACTGTATTTACAAGTTGTATTTCCTGCGGTGTATTATTTAAGGTTATTGTCCCATTGGCAGTATTTATTTTTATTCTGTCTATTCCATCTGTTCCCATTGCTTTTTCAAGTCCTGTCGTTGTTTTCTTCTCAAGTATTGGCAACGCTCCGTTTCCTGTTGTGATATTCATGCTGCCGTAATTTTTTATGACAGCGTTCGACAGCACAAGTCCATAGCCGTTTGAAGCATCAATATTAATGCTTCCCTGGTTATTTAAAGTGCCGTTGACTACCGCTATTCCTATCTGTCCATTATTTCCTGTTCCTGTTGTTGTAATCGTTCCTGTATTTAGAGCTGTTGCTCCGTTATCTACATACATTCCTATATTTCTTGATGTTCCGCTTAATTCAATTGTTCCTGCATTTTCCGCAATAGAGCCATTTCCTGTAGCATACATTCCTACACTTCCAGGAGTTGTTACTTTTATTATTCCCGAATTTTTAACATATCCAAGTCCATCTTCATATCCTGCAGCCATTCCTATTCCAATATTTCCTACCGTTGACCGTGATACTGTTATTGTTCCTAAATTCTCTGCTACCTGTGGAGTTGTTATGGCATTTTTAGAATAACTGTAAATACCTACATTTCCTGTTCCTGAACTAAAATCTATATTTCCATAATTAATCAACTTTCCTGCTGTTATCAATCCGTAATTTTGATTCCCTGCTGATTTCAGATGATTATAATTTATAATATTTCCTGTTTTATCTGATGAATATAGAAATACAGAATTTGTATTTAATGTTACAAAGCCTGTATTTCCTGCATATCCTGTTACTATATTATTATTCTGACCTGTTGCAACATACCCAAATGAATTATTTCCAATAATGACTTTGTCGGTCTGACTGTTTAATACCTGATTATCGCCTGATAAAAGAACATTTACACTGTTGTTTCCTGTATTAAGTGCAGAATTCTGTCCTACAGATGTGTTTTCTCCAACTGCATATATTCCAACACTGTTATCTCCTGTAAGAATATTTCCTGTCACTTGCAATGTTCCATTTGAAACTGCTATCCCAACACTGTTTGTCGCACTTGACAAATCAATGTTACCACTGCTGTTGATAGTGGAAACTGCCCCGTTATTTGCAGCAAATATTCCAACTATATCCCTACCACCTGCAGCGGCTACTATATTTCCTGAATTACTTATACTTATATTTTTATTACCCCATATATTGTTTGCAGGAAGAACATTCACTCCATAAATTCCAACACTTTGAGATCCTACTTCTATATTTCCCCTGTTTTCTATTACGGAATTTGCTGAACCAAGCATCCCCACATTTCCTGTACCTGTCAATTTGATTGTTCCTGTTGTATCATTCGTTACAGTTCCATTGTCAGATAGCAAGGCTGTTGTATTATTTCCAGTGAAATTTATTACACCTTTATTTGTTACCTGAATAGCATTATTCCCTGATGAACCCACATAATTTGTCTGCCCTAAAATATAATTTTTATTTCCTGCAACAGTTGAACCTGAGATTGTATTCCCTGCATCAAGTGTAATATTTGACAGATTAAAGTTTGAACTATAAAACAAATCTGATGAATTATCCAAATTTACATTCTGTCTGATATTTAAATTTCCTGATGTTACTGAAGTATTCATAGGACTTCCTGCATTTAAATTAATTGGTGCCAGCAGCCATGGTGCTGTTTTCATATCATTTTCTGCAACATGACCCGCCCAAGGAAGCTGATATTCTGTAGACCATTGAGTCCAAGTCATAGCATAAGATGTACCTGTGCCTTGAAGAGCCTGTGCAACAGGTGTCTGAAACCATGTATTATTTGTAGCTGACATTGCATGGCTTCCCAAACGGCCGTATTCTGTAAGAGCCGCCACTTTCCCCGTTGATTTTGCCTGGTTTCCGATCATACGCATATCTCCTGCAACAAGATTAATCCAATTTGCTTCACTTTGACTTGCAGACTGCCAATACGCATCGTATCCCAGTACATCTATTACATCATCACCGGGATAATCTGCCATATATCTATTTAAATCACTTCCGCCTCCAAAATCACCGTTTGGTGCATATGCAAGAAGTATCTGATCTCTTACACCTGCCGCAACAAGCGCTTCATGAACACGTCTGAATGCAGCTTTTATTTTATTATGGGACTGATTTGGCTCTCCCCACCAAGGCCAATCTCCATTTTGCTCATGGAATACTCTTAATACCCAGGGAATAGGTGTGCCGTCAGGCGCTACTGCGAGTTTTGCAGTTTCAACGATTGTCTGTATCCATGTGTTAAACTGATTTGCATACGCCCCAGTCGAAGAAAACTGATCCAAATCTGGATTTCCTGTTTTATCATCACTTTTTCCATCGTGGTTATTTTCATATTTAGTGGGATTCGGAATTTCACTTGAAGCTGTAAAAATTGCTCCTAAGCTATTTGCTTTTTTTATATAATCTGCCATCAGCTGACTATTATTTTGTATGCTTTTTGTCCAGTGTGTTGGCTGTTCTCCAAAGTGCATTCCAATTACCGCGGGATATTTCCCCGTAACTGAATAAATATCTGAACTATAACCTGAAGAATTTTGTGGTGAAATACTTACATCAATTCCGTGCTGTTGTCCCATAATAGGTGTTCCTGCATTAGCATAATATTTAAGCGCATTCATAAGTTTTTGTCTTGATGTTAAATTTGTTGGAGTATAAGTTAAAGCAGGCATGGTTATCCCTTTTGTTCCCAGCGCTGTACCTGTCCCCTGTAAATCATTCACCATAATGACAGGCAATGTTATCGATGCTTTACTCTTATCAAATTCTACAGGTTTTGCAACAACGTTTAAATCAATATTTGGCATAAGCGTAGAAGTAGAAGATGCTTTATTCGATACAATAGGCTATTGCTCTATTTTTATATTTGCAATTCCATAATTATTGTCATTATTTCTATTATTTGGATTTGTCAGAGCCGAGTTTTTCATATTTTCGTTTTTCAAAGACTTTGTATAAGAATTATATGAATCGCTGTTTGGAGAAACTGTTCTTAAAAAAATATCATTACTTCTTTTATATACACCTTCATATTGATATTTATCACCTTTATCATTTTTCTCTTTGTATAATTTGTGCTGATTATTAAAAAAGTACTCAGTTTCATATTTTAAAGAATTATTTTTATTACTGTTTTTTATCATTTGATCAAGTTTTAAATCATTTTCTGATAAATTATAGCTGTTTTCTTTATGTTCTGATGTTACAGTTGTGTTATTTTTTCCATTTTTAAAAATAGTATTATCTTTAATGAATGAATAAATTTCGTCTACTGTATTTATATTCAATTCTTCTTGCAAATCATCTTTTTTATTATCAGATTCCTTTAAATTTTCGTTACTTAAGTACAAACTATTTTCTTTGCTGATATTTTCATTTATTTTGACCAAAGTATTTTTTTTTATACTATTTGTTTCAGCTAAAAGAATAGTTGAAACAC
>NZ_CALHQO010000165.1:0-1400 GCF_938036635.1 uncultured Leptotrichia sp. | reverse complement strand
CAAAGTTTTCAGTAATTTCAATGCCTGTAACATCTTTAAATACTTGTTTTGCAAGAGCTTCTGTAACATTTAAAATATCTTCTGGAATGGAACTTTCAAATATAGGTAAAATGAGGAAAATAATCCCACGGGAAAAAGTAAAGGTTTTAAAATTAGTAAAGAAAATAACGAGATATAAATTATATTTTAAATTAGATAATGAAGGTAAAGTTTTTAGAATTGAGAAATTTTTTGGATTTAATAAAAGTTGGATAGCCGAAAATATAAATTATTTGACAGAAAATAGATTAATAGATTTGAAAAAATGAAAAAAGTAAATTTTTTTGAAAAAGTTAATTAAAATATTGATTTTTACATTATTTAGTAATATAATTACATTGTATAACAAAAGTATTACAAAGGAGTGGTAAAAATGGCTACAGTAACAGCTAGAGTTGATGAAAATGTGAAAAAAGAAGCGGAAACTTTATTTAAAAAAATGGGGCTTAATATGAGTACTGCTATGAATTTATTTTTGAAGAAGTGTATTTTGGAGCAGGGGATTCCGTTTGAGTTGAAAGTGCCGAATGGAGAAACCAGAAAGGTTTTGGATGAAGTTGAAAAAGGTATTGGATTAAGCAAAACTTTTGATAGTATAGATGAGTTGATGGAGGATTTGAATGCTTAAAATCAGATACCAGGTTAAATTCAAGAAAGATTATAAAAGGGCAATAAAAAGAGGGTGTAACAAAAAAATATTTGAAGAAGTCCTTTTTTATTTGGTAAATGAGAAACCTTTGCCTAAAAAATATAGAGATCATTATCTTACTGGAGATTATAAAGGATTTAGAGAATGTCATATTCAGCCTGACTGGCTTTTGATTTATAAAATTGAAAAAGATATTTTGGTTTTGACATTGTCGAGAACTGGGACACATTCTGATTTATTTTAACTTGGAGGGAGAAATGTACGATAATAAATTATTAGAGATAGATTTTTATAAAAATTCAAGAATTCATAAACTTATGTTACCATATATTGGAAGTAAATATGAAAAATATAAAGTGTTAATAGTTGCTGAAAGTCATTATCTTATAGAAGATAGTGATAGAGAAAAAGTAAAAGATTTTAATAAATGGATTGCAGATAAAAATGAAATAAAATTAATGAATGAAGAATATATAAATACAAGAGAGGTAGTAAAAAAACATTGCAGTAATAATAACAAACAACCGTTTTTTTCAAATATAAAAAAAGAAATTATTAATATAGAGAAATTTTGGGATAAGATTTCTTTTATGAACTTCTTTATTGTTCCTTCAATAAATGGAAGTAGAACAATAGCAGTTTCAAAAGATATAGAAAAAAAATCTTTAGAAAATTTTGAAAATGTACTTGATGTTATAAAACCCAACTATAT
>NZ_CALHQO010000164.1:0-2013 GCF_938036635.1 uncultured Leptotrichia sp. | reverse complement strand
TTTTTTCACCAATCGGACCATTCACAATCTGCTTCCAGTTTCTTTTAATTTTCAAAAAAATATCAAAATTTAAAAATTTAGATTTAGCTATTACTAAAAGGCATAATTACTAATAAGAAAAAAGCATTTGAAATTATAAGGGATATTTGTTACAATTCAGGAAAGAAATTTGATGAATTACAGGAGGGAAAAAATGGCATTAGAAAGAGTAAATTCTCCAAAAGATTTAAAAAAATTGAGTAGAGAAGAATTAATAGTATTAGCACAGGATATTAGGGATGCTATGCTTCACAGAGTTAGTAATAAAGGGGGACATGTGGGTCCTGACTTTGGAGCAGTTGAGTTAATAATTGCGTTACACAAGGTATTTAATTCACCTGTTGATAAATTTGTATTTGACGTTTCACACCAATGTTATCCGCATAAAATCATTACTAGAAGAAAATTTGGATTTTTAGATTTGGATAGGTATTCGGAGGTTTCGGGGTATACCAATCAAGATGAAAGCGAGCATGATTTCTTTAAAATCGGGCATACTTCGACATCTGTCAGTTTAGCGACTGGACTTGCTAAAGCGAGAGATTTGCGTGGCGTAAAAGAAAATATAATTGCAATTATTGGGGATGGTTCTCTTAGTGGCGGAGAAGCATTTGAAGGGCTTAATGTAGCTTCTGAACTTAATACAAATATCATTATTATTGCAAATGACAATGATATGTCGATTGCTGAAAATCACGGAGGGCTTTATAAAAATTTAAGAGAATTAAGAGAAAGTAACGGACAGGCTCAAAATAATTATTTTAAATCATTAGGCCTTGACTATATTTATGTGGATAAAGGAAATGACTTGGAAGCTTTGATAGAAGTTTTTGAGAAAGTAAAAGATATTGATCATCCAATAGTTGTTCATGTGCATACTCAAAAAGGAAAAGGACTGCCTTACGCTGAAAAGGATAAGGAAACTTGGCACTATGGAATGCCTTTTGATCCAGAAACAGGAGAAAAACGTAATTCTTATTCTGGTGGATTGAGTAATGATACTGCTGAATTTTTGATGGATAAAATGGAAAAAGATTCGACAGTAGCTGTTGTAACTTCTGGAACACCAACTGTTTTAGGATTTACAAGGGATAGAAGAGAAAAATTTGCAAAACAGTTTATTGATGTTGGAATTGCAGAGGAACAGGCTGTAGCAATGATTTCTGGAATGGCTAAAAATGGTGGAAAACCAATATATGGAGTTTTTAGCACATTTATTCAAAGAACTTACGATCAGCTTTCTCAAGATTTGGCAATAAATAATAATCCAGCTACCATTCTTATTTTCGGTGGAGGGCTAGGTGGAATGAGCGATGTTACTCACTTATGCTGGTTTGACATCTCATTAGTGTCAAATATCCCAAACATTGTATTTCTAGCTCCAACAAGCAAGGAAGAATATTTCGCAATGCTAGACTGGTCAATTGAATACAAAGGGCATCCAGTTGCAATAAGAGTGCCTTCTCAATTGTCAGAAGATACAGGAAATGTACAAAAAGATTTTAGCTACTTAAACAAATATTTTGTTACTGAAAAAGGAAAAGACGTAGCAATTTTAGGGCTAGGTAACTTTTACAAATTAGGAAAAGAAGTAAAAGAACTTTTAAAAGAAAATGGAATTAATGCAACATTAATTAATCCAAGATACGCCTCAGGGATCGATGAAACATTATTAAACGAATTAAAATCAGAACATAAATTAGTTGTTACACTAGAAGATGGTGTAATAGATGGCGGATTTGGAGAAAAAATTGCGAGATTCTACGGGACTTCTGATATGAAAGTCTTAAATTATGGGATTAAGAAACAATTTACTGATAGAGTGGCTCCAGATGTGGCGTTTAAAAATAATAGATTAACGAAAGAGCAAATTGTGGAAGATATTTTAAAAATTGTAAAATAATTAATTCAGAATTTATGTAAAATAAAATCAGGAATGAACTTAATGATTGAGGAATTTTCTGATTTTTTTAT
>NZ_CALHQO010000163.1:0-2159 GCF_938036635.1 uncultured Leptotrichia sp. | reverse complement strand
ATTTTTTTATTTTCATAGTACCTCATTTCCTTGTAATTATTTTTGATCTTTTTACAAAAACATCATTATCATATACCCTGAAATTATCGAAAAAATCCAAAGCGTAATACCATACAAAAGATTTTTTCCAGTCATTTTTTTTATAGACTGAATATTTAATGAAGTTCCGATCATATAAAGTGCAAGAGACAGCATCATTTTCCCTATTTGAGTAAGTAAGCTGTAAATTATTGGCAAATTTATTATTGTCGCAACAATTGAAGCTAAAATAAAAAATAATATAAAAATTGGAAATTTAATCTTCTTATTTTCAGATTTATTTAAAAAGCTAAGAACAATAACTATCGGAATAATCCAAAGTGTTCTTGTAAGTTTCATAATTGTAGCTATTTTCAAGGCTTCTGTACTGTGAAAAGCTGCAGCTGATACTACCGAACTTGTATCATGTATGCTTAATGCCGTCCATATTCCAGTTTGTTCAGCATTTAATTTGAAATAATTTATAAAAAATGCAAAAAGAAACAATGCGACTGTGTTTAAAATAAATACTATCCCCGTAGACAAGGCAATATCCTCATCAGAAGCCTCGATTACTGGAGAAGTTGCCGCAATGGCACTTCCACCACAAATTGCTGTTCCAAATACAATTAATTGTGATAATTTTTTTTCCATTTTAAAAATTTTTGCCAAAATTAAACCAATACTTATCACTAAAATTAAACTGATTGCAGTCTGAAAAATTCCTTTGCTTCCAACAGCAACAACCTTGCTTATGCTAAGTCCAAATCCAAAAAATACAACAGCTGAATTTAACGTAAGTTTTCGTATTTTTCCTAAATTTTTCGGAACCAGAATTAAACTAAAACTTGCTAGAATAATTCCCATAAGAAGAGATATCCCAGAAGCAAATGCATGAACACTTTTAATTAATGGAAGTATTAAAGCAATTAAGCACCCCACATAAAATACAATTTTTTTATTCATTTTCACCCCTAATTTCTAAAAAATCGTCAAAAGTCTTTTATTATTTTTTTCTATTCCCAAAATAATCAGTTAATTCCAAAAACAATTGATTACCCTCAAACTCATCTTCAATAATCTTTTTTGCTTTTTCCAAATATTCCTGAAGCAGCTTTTTGCTTTTTTCAAGTCCAAAAATACTAGGATAAGTCGTTTTTTCATTTTGGACATCATTCGATTTTTTACCAATTTCCTCAAAATTCCCTTCAATATCCAAAATATCATCCTTAATCTGAAAGGCAATTCCTAATAATTTTGAATATTCTACCATTTTTTCACGCTTTTCATCTTCAATATCCAACGCAATCATCGGCAATTCTATTGCAGCAGTCAGCAATTTTCCAGTCTTATGAGCGTGAATATACTTTAATGTGTCGATTTCCACTTTCTTATTTTCAGACTCCATATCTACAAACTGCCCTCCGACCATTCCAAAAAATCCTGCATATTTAGACAATTTAGAAATAATTTCAACCTTATTTTTATCTCCTAAACTTTTAGAATTTGCAATTATTCCAAAGGCTTCCGTCAAGAGTACATCTCCCACAAGAATCCCGATTGCTTCATTATATTTTTTATGAACTGTAAGTTTACCACGTCTGTAATCATCATTGTCCATCGCCGGCAAATCATCGTGAACAAGTGAATAGCAATGTATAAACTCAAGTGCAACAGCAATTTCCTTAATTTTATCATAACTTTTACAATTATTTTTTTCAAACAAATCACAAACCATATACATCAAAACAGGACGTATTCGCTTTCCTCCGTTCATAACCGCATATTCCATTGCTTCCGCCAATTTTTCAGGATATTTATTTCTGTAATTTGCAAGCAATTCTATCAGACTGCCTTCCACAATCTTCTTTTTTTCTTCCAAATATTCCCGTAACATTTTATCCCCCGTCACTCAAATTTTTATTTTACTTAAAAACTGATACTAAACTCCTTTTGAAAATAGGAATAAATTTTTATACCAACTATTTCACAATAATTCAACTAATTACTATGTTTTTTTATTTCGTAGGATTGCTCATTGCCGCAAATCCTTACCTTGCAGTAAAAGGTTATCCTGATAATTAAAATTGTGTCAAGATTGCTACACAATAACCTATGGCTAGTCTACGACATTTTAGCTT
>NZ_CALHQO010000162.1:0-12926 GCF_938036635.1 uncultured Leptotrichia sp. | reverse complement strand
AAATAGAGTTAATAAAGAAAAGGTATTTAGTTATAAAAGTTATGTAAAAACAATCCATATTAATACAGAGAGGATTAGAGAATGGGAAAAAAATTATTAGAAGTAAAAGACTTGAGTGTTTCTTTTAATACATATGCTGGGGAAGTTCAAGCTCTTAGAGGTATTAACTTTTCTGTGGATCGTGGAGAAACACTTGCAATCGTTGGAGAGTCTGGTTCAGGGAAATCAGTTACTGTGCAGACGATTATGAGATTGATACCAATGCCGCCAGGAGAAATAAAAAATGGAGAAATTCTTTTTGATGGGGAAGATTTGGTAAAGGCTTCTCCAGAAAGAATGAGAGAACTTCGTGGCGGAAAAATAGGAATGATATTTCAAGACCCTATGACATCGCTTAATCCAACAATTAAAGTTGGAAAGCAGATTATGGAAGGGATTTTAATTCATAAGAATGTAACAAAGGAAGAAGCAAAGCAACAAGCTGTTGAAATGCTTAGAAAAGTTGGAATTCCTAAACCAGAAGAAAGATTTCATCAATATCCACATGAATTTTCTGGAGGAATGCGTCAAAGAGCAGTTATAGCCATTGCACTTTCGTGCGAGCCAGACTTGTTAATCTGTGATGAGCCAACAACTGCTTTGGATGTTACAATCCAAGCACAAATTCTAGATTTGATAAATGAACTGAAAAAAGAACTGAACATTGCTGTAATACTTATAACACATGATTTAGGAGTAGTTGCTGAAACTGCTGACAGAGTAGTTGTTATGTATGCTGGAGAAAAATTAGAGGAAGCTCCTGTAAGAGAACTATTTAAAAATCCAAAGCATCCTTATACTTGGGGACTTTTAAAATCATTGCCAAGACTGGATATGAAAATTGGAGAGAAACTGGCTTCTATTCCAGGGACTCCGCCAGATTTATTAAAACCGCCTGCAGGAGATCCGTTTGCAGCACGTTCTGAATATGCAATGAAAATTGACTACGAAAGAAAACCTCCTATGATTGATTTAGGAAATGGGCACCTTGTAAAATCTTGGCTTTATGTCGATGGTGCTCCAAAAGTAAAATCTCCTTTTGAGCAGGAAGCAGATAACAGAGAAGAGGAGGGGAAATAATGTCATCTAATGAAATCAAAAAAGAAAAATTAATAGAAATGAAAAATTTAAAAAAATATTTTCCAATGAAAAAAAGACAAGTACTAAAGGCTGTAGAAAATGTTACAATGGACATTTACAAAGGTGAAATTCTAAGTCTTGTAGGAGAATCAGGTTCTGGAAAGACTACGCTTGGAAGAACTGTCAGCAGACTTTATACAAAGACAAATGGGGATATTTTATTTAATGGAAAACCTATAGAAGATTATGGAAGAAAAGAATTCACAAAAAAAGTTCAGATGATATTCCAAGATCCGCAGGCTTCCCTTAATCCAAGAATGACTGTTGGAGATATTATTGCTGAAGGGATTGATATTCACAAACTAGCAGCTTCAAAACAGGAAAGAATGGAAAAAGTTTATGGCCTTTTGGAAATTGTTGGACTAAACAGGGAGCATGCGAGCCGTTTCCCTCACGAATTTTCTGGAGGACAAAGACAGAGAATTGGAATTGCAAGAGCATTAGCAGTTGATCCAGAAGTATTAGTGTGTGATGAGCCAATTTCAGCTCTGGATGTGTCAATTCAGGCACAAGTTGTAAATTTATTAAAGGACTTGCAAAAAGAAAGAAATTTGACTTTACTATTTATCGCACATGATTTGTCAATGGTAAAATATATTTCAGACAGAGTAGCAGTTATGTATCGTGGAAAAGTAGTAGAACTAGGAACTCCAGAAGTTGTTTACAGCGACCCTGTTCATAGCTACACAAAGTCTCTTATTTCCGCTGTACCAATAGCAGATCCTGATTTCAAGAAGACAACAAAAATTGATATGGAAGAATCATATTTAAGAAGTCCAATGGGAGATGCTTCTGAAATAGGTATTATCCCTAAAACTCCTGAATTAACAGAATATAAGCCAGGACACTTTGTGGAAACTTCTTTCTTAAAGGAAAAAGGACTTATTTAAAAAATATTTTAATGTTTCAAAATAATTTATTTATAAAAAATCAAAATTTTAGAAAGGAAATATCAAAATTATGAAAAAAAGTTTTTTAGTATTTTGTTTACTTATATCAATGTTTATCATCTCTTGTGGAAAATCTGGCAATGATGGTAAATCAGCAGCATTTAACATTGAAGCTGAACCAACATCTTTAGATCCCCAAGTTTTAACTGATATCAGTGGATTTATGGTTGCAAATATGACTTATGAGCCACTTGTAAGGCTAAATGAAAAAAATGAAGTTGTTCCTGCTGGAGCTGAAAGCTGGACTAAATCAGAAGACGGAAAAGTATGGACATTTAAAATCAGAAAAGGAATGAAATGGAGCAACGGAGATCCTGTTACAGGAAAAGACTACTTTAACGGAATCAAAAGAGGAATCGATCCTAAAACTCAATCTGAATATTCAATACTTACTTTCTACATTGAAAATGCAGAGAACTTTAATAATGGAACTATAAAAGACTTTGGACAAGTTGGAGTAAAATTAAAAGACGACTATACACTTGAATTTACTTTATCAAAACCTGCACCATACTTTATAAAGACATTAATTATGCCAATTTACTTCCCAGTTAATGAAAAAGCATTGGCTGCTAATCCTGAAGGATATGCTTCAGATGCTGATAAATCTATATATAATGGACCTTTCATTATGAAAGAATGGGTACACGACAATAAAATAGTAATGAAGAAAAATCCTAATTACTGGAATGCTCAAAATATAAAATTAGACACTCTTACAGCAACAATTGTAGCAGATTTTGACGCAGCTACAAATTTCTTTGAAAATAAAGAGTTGGATTTAACAAGAATTTCTGTAGAAAAGATGGCAAGTTACAAAGGAAAACCTGAATTACATACAGTTCCTGATGGAAGAGTATACTATTTTGGATTTAATCGTTCAAATCCTGTATTAAAAAATATAAAAATTAGACAGGCATTATCTCTTGCAATAGATAGAAAACAGCTTGTTGATAGTGTTCTAAATGGAGTAGGACTTCCTGCTTCAGGAGTTGTTGCACTTGGAAATGCTGGGGAAAAAGGTGACTTTAGAAAAGAAGCTGGAGATTTATTTGCACAATTCTCAAACACTAATCCAAAACAGTTATTTGATGAGGGATTAAAAGAATTAAATATTACTCCTGCACAAGTTAAGTTAAAATTAACTGTTGACGAAAAAGGAACTGGTAAAAAAGAAGCTGAATTTTACCAGGCTCAATGGAAAGAAAAATTAGGTATTGATGTGGAAGTGGAAGTTCTAACTACTAAAGAAAGAATCGCACGTGCAAAAGCTGGAGAATTTGACATAGTAAGATATGGTTGGGGACCTGATTATGCAGATCCTATGACTTACCTTGAAATTTTCCACTCAAAATCAAAAGATCTTAATTTTGCTAAATATTCAAATCCTGAGTATGACAAATTAATTGACTTGGCTAAAGTTAACCAAGATAATAAAACTAGAATGGATGCGATGAAAAAAGCAGAAAAATTACTATCAGACGACTTTACATATTCAGCACTTTACTATCAAGTAGGGGTATATTTAATAAATCCTAACTTAAAAGGTGTTGTTTTACGTTCAGTTGGAGATTCTGTAGACTTTTATAGTGCTTATATTACAAAATAATTTTAATTTACTAATTTAATATAGTAAAAGAAAGGGTGAGTGCAAGTATGAAGAAAATATTACTAATCTTTACAATATTACTGGCTTTCGTTATTTCCTGTGGAAAAGGTGGAGATTCTGAAACATTAAAGCTCAACTTAAAAGAAGAAGGGAAATCTTATGATCCACAGCTTGCAAATGATTCAACGGGAGAATTTGTAGATTCACTTATTGCTGAAACATTAACAAGACAGGCAGAAGATGGAAAATCTATTCCTGGTGTGGCAGAAAAATGGGAACACAACGAAAATTCAACAGTGTGGACATTCCACTTGAGAAAAAATGCAAAATGGAGCAATGGTGATCCTATTACGGCAAAAGACTTTAGAGATGGTTGGGTTAGAGCATTAAAACCTGAAACAGCAGGAGAATATGCAGATAAATTATTTTACATAAAAAATGCTGAACAATTTAATGCAGGGAAAATTAAAGATGAAAATCAGCTTGGTATAAAGGTTATCGATGATTACACACTAGAAGTAACATTGAACAATCCTCTTACCTACTTTGATTCGATTGTAAGAATTCAGACTTATGCTCCTCTAAACAAAAAATTCTATGATAAAGTAGGAGAAAAATATATGACATCTCCTGAAACATCAATTTCATCAGGTGTATATATAATAAAATCTTGGACAAGAGATTCAGAAATCGTATTCGAAAAAAATGAAAACTACTGGAATAAAGATAACATTAAATTAAAATCTATAAAGATATTATTTATAAATGATCCTAATGCCAGCGTAAATGCCTTTAAAAATGGAGAAATTGACTCAACAAACATTTCTGTTGAGCAGGCTAAGGAATTTAAGAATGACAAACGTAAACTGCTTGTAAAAGACGGTTCTGTCTGGTATATGACATACAACATGAAAAATAAAGTTCTTGCGAACAAAAAAATTAGACAAGCTTTATCACTTGCTGTAGATAGAGAAAAATTAATTACAGATGTACTTGATAATACAGGAGAAGCCGCTTACACTTATACAACAAAAGGTGTTGGAATCAACGGTATTTCAAAAGATTTCTCTGAAGAAGCAGGAAAAATTTTCCCAGCTTACAATCCACAAAAAGCAAAACAATTGCTAGCAGAAGGATTAAAAGAGCTAGGATTACAAAAATTGCCTGATTTGACAATGATTTTCAATGATTCTGGAAATAATAAGGTTATTTCTGAATATATTCAAGAAAGTTTAAGAACAAATTTAGGAGTAAACCTTAAAATTGAAGGAATGACATTCCAATCAAGACTAGATAAAATGCAACACAGAGACTATGAAATTGCTCTTGCAGGTTACAACGGAGATTATAACGATGCAATCACTTACTTAGATAGATTCTTGACAAAAGATGGAAATAATTTTTCAGATTACTCTAATCCTCGTTACGACGAACTTGTGAAAAAAGTTAAAAGTTCTGGAAATCAGGAAGAAAGAGTTAAGAATATGATTGAAATGGAAAGAATAATTGCAGAAGATATGCCTGTGGGACTACTTTACTATAGACAAAATACAAAATTATTGAATCCAAGAGTTCATAACATTGTATTTAGTCCAATAGGAAAAGACTTCGTTTTGGATAATACTTATATAAAATAATCAAAAAAAATTTTTATAGAGGAAGGGAAGTTATTATGAAAAAGATAATAATTTATTCAATAAATTTAATATAAAATTTTGAAGGAGAAAACTATCATGAAAAAAATATTAGCTATGTTAATGATGCTGATTTTCGTTATTTCTTGCGGGAAAAGTGGCGGAAATAGCAAAACGTTTACTTTAAATCTGACGGATGAGCCAAAATCTATTGATCCGCAAATATCAACAGATATTGGTGGAGGAACTGTCAACGATCTTTTAATGGAAGGATTGACTAGAAAAGGAAAAAATGGAACATTTGAACCAGGACTTGCTAAAAGCTGGGATAAATCAGCTGATGGATTAAAATGGACATTTCATTTAAGAGACAATCTAAAATGGAGCAATGGTGATCCTATTACTGCCCAAGACTTTAAAAATGGATGGCTTCGTGCATTAAAACCTGAAACAGCTTCTGAATATGCATATATGCTTTATCCAATAAAAAATGCAGAAAAATATAATAAAAAAGAAGGAACTGCAGAAGAAGTTGGAATAAAAGTTATCGACGATAAAACTTTGGAAGTAGAACTTGGAACTCCAGTTCCATATTTTGACAGCCTTGTGGCATTCAAAACTTACATGCCATTAAATCAAAAATTCTTTGATGAAACAAAAGATTCATATTTTACAGAATCTGAAAAAACAATATCTTCAGGTGCCTACACAATGGAAAGCTGGACACATGGCTCAGAAATTATATTCAAAAAAAATCCTAATTACTGGGATGCGCCTAATGTAAAAGTTGAAAATATTGTGTACAAAATAATACCTGATAATAATTCAGCATTAAATGCATTTAATAACAAGGAAGTAGATGTAACTTCAATTACAGCTGAACAAGCAAAAGGATTTAAGGATAATCCAAAAATGGTTTCAAATAATGATGGATCAGTATGGTATCTATTATTTAACTTTAACAACAAAACACTAGCAAATGTAAAAATTAGAAAAGCTCTTCTTATGGCAATTGACAGGGAAGGTTTAGTAAAAAATGTATTAAATGGATATGGAACAGCAGCAAAAACTCTTGTTCCAAAAGGAATAGGAATAAAAGGATTAAATGACAAGGACTTTACAGAACAAGTTCCTACTTCAACATTAACATACAATCCTGCGGAAGCTAAAAAATTATTAGCAGAAGGACTGAAGGAAACAGGAGCAGCAAAATTCCCTAATATGTCAATGCTAATTAATGAAAGTGGAAATAATAAAGTTATTGCAGAATACATTCAGGAACAATTAAGAAAAAATTTAGGTATTGAATTAAATCTGGAAATAATAACTGCTCAGGAAAGATTCTCAAGAATGAAACAAAAAAACTTTGACTTAGTTCTTGCAGGATGGTCTGGAGATTATCCTGACGCAATTACATACTTAGATTTATTTGAATCAACAGGTGGAACTAACTATGGTTCATATAAAAACCCTCAATATGATGCTTTAGTTAAAACTGTCAGAGGTACAGCCGATCAAAATGTCAGAATTCCTGCACTTGTTAAACTTGAAGGATTAGTTGCGGAAGATTTACCAGTTGGTGTACTTTTCCACAGAGAAAAACAATATTTAGTTGATGAAAGAGTTCAAGGACTTGGATTTGTTGCAATTGGTGGAGAATACTATTTCGGAAATCTATCATTAAAATAAGTTAAATTATAGGGGGTATCGTGTTATACCCCTTATTTAGTAGTTTAAAATTTTAGAAAAATATCTAAAAATAGGAGGAAATAAATCAATGAAAAAACTGTTTTTGATATTGACATTGCTAATGTTTGTACTTTCGTGCGGAAGTAAAAATGGAAACAATGGAAATACATTTACATTAAATATAGTAACTGAACCATCATCAATTGATCCACAAATAACAACAGATGTTCCTGGTGGAACTGTTGATGAATTAATTTTAGAAGGTCTTTTAAGAAAAGACAAGACTGGAAAATCTGTTGCTGGTATTGCTGAAAAATGGGAAAAATCAGAAGACGGACTTGTTTGGACGTTCCATTTAAGAGACGGTGTGAAATGGAGCAATGGAGATCCTGTTACTGCAAAGGACTTTAAAGCTGGATGGCTTCGTGGATTAAATCCTGACACAGCAGGAAGTAATGCAAGTATGTTATTTGTAATAAAAAATGGAGAAAAATACAATTCTAAAAAAGCTTCAGAAAATGAAGTTGGAATAAAAGTTGTTGATGATAAAACATTACAAGTAACTTTGGAAGCACCTACTCCATATTTTGATGATTTAGTTACGTTCAAATCATTTATGCCGTTAAACCAAAAATTCTACAACGAAGTAAAGGATAAATACTTTACAGATGCTGAATACACAATTTCAAACGGTCCTTACACTATGGAAAGCTGGACTCACGACTCAGAATTAAAATTCAAAAAAAATCCTAACTACTGGGACGCATCTAATGTAAAAACTGACAATGTCGTATTAAAAATAATCGCTACAGATTCAGCTGTTAATGCTTTTAAAAACAAAGAAGTTGATGTAACTGCTATAACTTTTGAACAAGCAAAAGAATTTGCTGGAAAACCAGAACTTGTAAAAGCTGATGATGGTGGAATTTACTACTTACTATTCAACACAAAAGAAAATGTATTTAAAAATGCAAAAGTAAGACGTGCAATAACTATGGCAATAAATAGAGATGAACTTATAAACAAAGTTCTTGAAGGCTCTGAAAAAGCGACTAAAGCGTTCACTCCAACTGGAATCGGACTAAACGGTATTGCAAAAGATTTTGCACAGGAAGTTACAACTGACCAGCCTAAATTCAATGTTGAAGAAGCTAAGAAATTACTAGCAGAAGGACTTAGGGAAGAAGGATTAACAGAACTTCCAAGATTTGAAATTTTATTTAATGACACAGGAAGCAGAAAAGCTATTGTCGAATACATTCAAGAAAACTTGAGAAATAACTTAGGAGCAAATGTCGAACTGGATGTTGTAACAGGTAAGGAACGTGTTGAAAGAACTAAAAAACGTGATTATCAAGTTGCTCTTATGAACTGGACTGGAGATTTCCTAGATCCAATCACATATTTAGATTTATTTGAAAGCACAAATGCAAACAACCGTGGAGATTTCAAAAACGCAAGATATGACGAATTAACTAAAATTGTAAAAAGCTCTGCTGATCCAAAAGTAAGAGTTCCTGCAATGCTAGAAATGGAAAAACTTATCTCTGAAGAACAGCCAGTTACAATCTTATTCCAAAAACAAAAACTTTACTTAGTAAATCCAAAAGTTAAAAATCTAGGATTTGTATCAATTGGTGGAGAGTTCTTTATAAGAGATGTTGTAATGAATTAACTTAACGTAAGGGCATCACACGACATGCCCTTACAATTTTGATTGAGCAATTCTTTTAAAACCTATTTTATAAAATAGATTGTATAATAAAATTCAACAAATTTAATACTAAACCTCGTTTAAAAATGAAAATAAATTTTTATAATAGGGGTGTTCAACAGTTAATTCATAATCATTCAACTTTTTTATTTTCGTAGCCGCAAATCCTTATCTTGCAGTAAAGATTTATACCCTTTATTAGAAAAGTTTGTAATAAATTTGTTATTTAAATGAAGGTTAATATAAAGCAAATTAGTGAATATCTTAATAAAAAGGAATATAATTTTATGAAAAATAAATTTATCCTGCTGGACAGAGATGGCGTAATAAATGTAGAAAAATCATATTTATATAAAATCGAAGATTTTGAATACGAAAAAAATGTAATTAAAGGACTTCATAAATTACGTGATTTAGGGTATAAATTTGCGATTATAACAAATCAGTCTGGAATTGCGAGAGGCTATTACACAGAAGAAGACTATTTAAAATTACAGGATTTTATTGAAAAAGATTTGCTAAAACATGGGATAAAGATTGAAAAATCATATTTTTGTCCACACCATCCAAATGGAACTGGAAAATATGGTATTGAATGTAATTGCCGAAAGCCGAATACTGGTAATTTTGAACTGGCGATAAATGAATTTAATATTGATATTAAAAATTCCTTTATGATAGGCGATAGGCCAACTGATTTGATTCCAGCAGAAAAACTGGGGGTTACTCCCGTTTTAATAAAAACAGGCTATGGCATGAAAAGTTTGGAAAAACTTGAAGAAACAGGGTTAAATCCTGTAGTTGTAAATGATATTCTAGATTTTTCAGAAAAATTGAAAAACAAAAAAATTATTATTGAGTAAAAATATAAAAAAGGTAAATTTACCTTCCTTATAAATGAAAAAGTTCTAATCTTTATTGACTAGAACTTTTTTTACTATCTTTATTTTAGTGTTGTTAATATTTTTTCAAACAATCCTTCTTCAGTATATTTCTTAGGCTCTATTCCTACTTTTAATCCATATTTTTCAATAGTTTTTGTAGTAACAGGACCAATAGATGCTATAACTTTATTTTTCAGAATTTCTTTTATTTCCTCATTTTCACTTAAGTTTATGCTGTCAGCAAAGGCATTAAAGGTTGATGAGCTTAAGAACATTAAAATGTCGCTTTCTTTTATGTATTTTTCTGCTTTTTCCTTTTCCACTTCAACTTTCTGAGTTTTATATACTACAAGTTTTTCATAATTTCGGTTGTATAAATCTGAATATTTTTTTTCATTTACTGGAGAAATGTCAGATACTATAAACAGTATTTTTTCCTCTTCCTTAGTAAAATTCACACTTTCACTTGCCAGTCTTTCTACCGTGTATTCTTCTGGATAAAAATCTGGAATTATTTTATATTTTTCAATTTCTTCAGCAGTTTTTTCTCCTACTACACCTATTTTAACATTTCCTAAAGCACGGATATCCTTTACTTTTCGCATAAATCCAATAACAGAATTTATGCTGTTAAATAAAAGGGTACTGTATTCCTTCAAATCAGGCATTTCAAAATCGACATATTCTATATTAATAAATGGAAGGCTCAAAGCCTGTCCGCCAAGTTCATTTATTTTATTTGATATATTTCCTTGTTTTTCCCTATTTCTTGTAACAAGAATATTTTTCCCAAATAACGGCTTATTCTCAAACCATTTCATTTTTTCCCGTAAATTCACCACTTCTCCAATCAAAATAATGGCAGGCGATTTTACATTATGTTCTTTTACTGTATTTACTATTGTTTCCAATGTTCCTGTGTAAGTTTTCTGTCTTGTCGTTGTTCCATCTTTTATTATTGCGACAGGTGTTTTCGGATTTTTTCCGTTATTTATCAAGTTTTCTGTTATTTTTTCAAGATTGCTTAATCCCATTAAAAAGACCAAAGTTCCTTCCAATTTTGCAATAACTGGAAAATCAAGTTCTATTCCGTTAAATTGGGTATGTCCAGTAAACACATGAAAAGAAGTGTTTATTCCTCTGTGAGTAACAGGAATTCCAGCATAAGCTGGCACAGCGATTGAAGAAGTTATCCCTGGAATTACTTCAAAGTCTATATTTTCAGCAACCAAGGCCTCTATTTCCTCTCCTCCTCGTCCAAATACAAAAGGATCTCCTCCTTTTAGTCTTAGAACTGCAAGTCCTTCCTTACCTTTTTCCACTAATTTATTATTTATTTCTGCCTGCAATTTTCCTCCAGCAGTATTTTCTTTCCCCATATAAATCATTTCCACATTAGGCTTAGCATACTGTAAGATATTTTCATTTACAAGCCTGTCGTAAACAATGCAGTCCGCTTTTTCTATCACGTTTTTCAATTTTAAAGTTATAAGCCCCTCATCTCCACAGCCTGCTCCTGCGATATAAACTTTACCTTTTCTCATTTTTCATCTCCTCTTTTTTTATTTCTTCAGCCAATTTTTGTGCAGTTTCCTTTGGATTTTCCCTATTTCCTTCAACTTCTTTAAATATTCTGACTCCGTTAACATTAAATATTCCCTTTAATTTTAATGTATTTCCTTCAATAACCGATGAACAGCCTATCGGAGTATGGCATCCTCCATCAAAAATTTTTGAAAATTCTCTTTCAGCTTTACACATTATTGTAACTTCATCATCATTTATAATTTTCAGAAGGTGTCGTATTTTATTATCATTTTCCCTGCATTGAATACACAAAATCCCTTGTCCTGGTGCTGGCATAAATGAATCTATATCAAAATATTCAGTAATTCTGTCTTCCAGCCCAACTCTTTTTAATCCAGCCGCAGCCAGCACAATCGCATCATATTCCCCATCATCAAGTTTTTTCAGCCTTGTGTGAATATTACCTCGAATTGCTTTTATTTTTACATCATTTCGCAAATTTAGAAGCTCCTTTTCCCGTCTTATGCTCCCTGTCCCAATTACAGAATTTTCATCAAGTTCTTTTAATTTTTTTCCATTTTTTGAAACAAGCACATCACGGTTATCTTCCCTCATTGGAAAACATGCGTTTAAAAGTCCTTCTGGAGTGTTCTGTGGCATATCCTTTAACGAATGTACCGCCAAATCTATTTTATTTTCCAGCATTTCCTTTTCGATTTCCTTCACAAACAAGTCCTTTTGCGTAGTTCCTTTTATTTTTGTAAAGTCCCTTAGGTCCTTATCTCCCTTTGTAACTATAACTTTCAGTTCTATTTCCAGCGGACTTTTTTTATCGAGTCCTTCAATTTCGCAAAAATTCTCATTTTCTCTTAATTCATCATATTTTTTAATAAGCATTTCCTTCACTTTTTCTGCTTGTGCAAGTGCCAAGATGCTTCCTCTAGTTCCAATAATTATTTTATTTGATTTCATCCATTTTCACCCATCTCAATATTTTTCTGATTTGTATATTTTCTTCTTTTTTCAAGTTTTTCCGCTATTTTTTTTAGCTGCTCCTCAATAATGTAAGAATATTTTTCTACAATTTCATCCCGCTTTTCCACATTTTTATTATATTCATCCCAAATATCCTCCAAATGATAAAGCGAAGCATTTTCAAACTCCCCTATACTTGCCTCAATATCTCTAGGAACCGCTAAATCAAGGAAAAACCGTTTTTTCCCATCATTCAAAATATTTTGAATTTTCGCTGTTTCAAGAATCAAATGTGGTGCAGAAGTGGCACTTATTACAATATCCATATTTTTTATAACATTATATTTCTCATTAAATTCTGCAGTTTGAACATCTGGATACACTTTCTGCAATTCAATTGATCGTCGTAAACTTCTATTTGTCATTGTCAAATGGCAATTGTTCATTTTGTGAAGAAGTGCAAGAATTGACTGGCTCAAATCTCCCACTCCAATTACAAATATTTTTTTATTTTCAAGGCTCTCAAATTTTGTTCTTATAAATTTTACAGCTATCGAATCAAGTGAAATATTTTTTTCATTTATCTTGCTTTCCGCCCTAAATCTTTTCCCAGTTTCTATCGCCTGATTAAACATTATATTCAAAAATGAAGATGTAATATTTTTGTCAAGAGCGTCAAAATATGCTTTTTTAAGCTGTACAAGAATCTGATCCTCTCCCTTTATTATCGAATCCAGCCCACAAATCACCCGCAGTAAATAATGC